>CAYZFW010000582.1:0-2043 GCA_964477615.1 uncultured Phycisphaeraceae bacterium
AACAACGACGGCAGCACCAACACCGCCGACCTCGTGACCTTCCTCGCCCGCTTCGGCCAATCCGTGACGCCGGGCACCACGGGCGACCTCAACAACGACGGCAGCGTGAACACGCTGGATTTGACGAGGTTTTTGAGTGCTTTTGGGTGCGTGGGGCGGTGAATCACCGACTGGTTCAAGCAACACGACCTGAATGACCGTGATATTGGTGGCTTACCGACACCGAGTGCCGACCTTCTGCAGGATGAGCCGCAGGTCGCTCGTCGTGATTCTGCCGTCGTGGTCCAAGTCCGAGCAAGGGTCCACCCATCCGCCCTGCATCTGGTAGACGATCGAGTCCATGTCGCGGTGCGTGACTTCGCCGTCGTCGTTCCAAACATCGGGGCAGAACGGCTCTCGATCCTCGGGGACGTACACCCAGACGAATGAGCTGTGGACGCACGGGGCCGAACCGCCGCCAGCGATGCGCCGGCTTCCCGCCGCGACAACCGACGCGAGCCAGGCCGCGCGGACGCCGACGATCCCGTCCGCGATGAACACGTCCTTCAGCGGCATGATCGGGTGGCCGAGCGTTGCCCCCGCAGCGGTGGCCGAGCCGTCAATTCCGTACAATGTCCCCATGATGTAGTCGCTTTCTTCGCGAATCACGCTCGGATGAAACACCGAGCCGTCGGGCATCGGCGGGATGAACCGGAAGGGCTCGCACACCCAGCCACGCCTGTCCCACACCCACGAGCCCACCGGCGTGAGGTTCTCAAGCACCACACCGGCCATGATCGAGTACGAAGAGCAGGTGGGGATGAAACTTCGGAACCCCTTGCCCTCCAGCGGCTCGGGCGACCGCGCAGGGCTCATCGCGCCGTTGTCGAGGCTGAGAATGAACCCCGTTCCGGCGTTCCATGTGTGCAGGATGCCCTCGACCTCACGCAACGGTGCCCCGTCCCAGTTGGTCCGTTCGCGCACCGTAATGAGCGTGCAACTGGGGTCCCCTGCGTGTTTGCCGAAGACCCACCTAGTCTCCTGGCCTTCCTCCCAAACGAACCACCGCAACGGCACGCCCCACGTGGCCGACTGCGAATAGCCCGCGATCAATCGACCCGTCTGGCTTACAAGAACACCAACCGAAACGCCCCCGGCGATTTCAACGCCGGCGAGTTCCTCGCTCGCTCCGTCGCCCACCCAGCGCACCGGGACCCAAGTCCCGTTGGCCTTCATCGCGTTGCCAACAATCACCCGCCCGTCGTCCGAAATCGCCCGCGCCTCCGACTGCACATGCCCCGGGCTCAACGGTAGCCGGCGCGTGCCGGTCTCAAAGGTCCAGCGTACGCCGAACTTCTCAATCGGAACGATGGCGGTCTGTTCGTCCGCCACCACGGTACCGTCGAGCGACATGTCCGAGCAAGACGAGACGTAGTGGGCACTCGATGTTCCGCGCACCGCGTGGAAGGGTCGGGGTGCGATCTGGCCTAATGCCGTTGTGGCGCAAGCGAGAGCGAAGCCGAGAATCCCCATGATCCTGCACGTGATATACATTGATGAACTCCCGTGCCGGAATCTGAGCCGCGATTCTGCGGCACTCCCCCGGCCCCGTTACGGTCGGCATGCACCGGTTTGTGACATGAGGAAATGCGCCTCGCCGCGAATGATTGAGCACAGCCATAACGTAAACGGCCCTGTGCTTGCGCACAGGGCTCGGGTGGAGTTCACTTGCTTGGGCGTCGCGTATCTCGCGGTTTGCTCACGCCAGTTCCGGGAACAGGTTCGTCACCGTCTTGACAAGGTCTTTCACGTGGCTGACGGACTCGTCCATCAGCTTCTGTTCATCGGGGGTCATCTTGAAGGTGACGATGCGCTCGACGCCGCCGGTGCCGAGCACCGCCGGGACGCCCACAAAGTAGCCCTTGCCCTTCTGGCCCTTGGCGATACCGAACTCATCCTCGCAGTACGCGGCGGTGGGGATGATCCGCTTCTTGTCCTTCACGATCGCCTCGACCATCTGGATCGTGCCGCTGGCGGGCGCGTAGTACGCGCTGGTGCCCATGA
>CAYZFW010000583.1:0-2042 GCA_964477615.1 uncultured Phycisphaeraceae bacterium
AGCATCGCCTCGCGGTCGCTGCCGTCGGGCAACATCTCGACGATCACCGGTCCCGTCGCCTTGTCCGCGATGTCCCGCGCCAGCGCCACGGCCTTCTCGCGCCCCGCGCCCGCCGCGGCCCTATTCGCCTGCTTCACACGCTCCTGCAGCACGCTCAGCAGCTTCCGCAGTTCGCTCTTGCGGACCAGCCCGATCTCCGCGCGGTCGATCTCGGTCGCCAGCGCCGCAACCTCCGCTGGCAGGTGCGCATCGCTGAGTTCCCCCGCCCCGCGCACGCGCGACGACAGCCCCTCGGCCAGGGCGTCGGCCGCCTTCGCCGAGTCACCCGTCAGCGCCGTGATCCGCCGCACACCCTTGCTCACCGCCTCCTCGGCGACCAGCACGAACGTCCCGATCTCACCCGTCGCGCCGACGTGCGTCCCGCCGCAGAACTCGATGCTGTGCTCTTTCCACCGCTCGCTGGCGGGGTTGCCCAGAAGTTCCGCGACCGTGGCCCCGATCGAGACCACCCGCACGGGGTCGGGGTACGCCTCGCCGAACACCGCCCGCAGCCCGCTGATCGCCTTCGCCGGAGCCAGCGCCGTCACCTCGGCGTACACCGGCAGATTCCGCGAAATCTCCGCCCGCACCCGCGTCTGCACCGCGTCGAGCTGCGGCTCGGTCATCGCGCCGGGGCTGGAGAAGTCAAATCGCAAACGCTCGGGCGCCACCAGCGATCCCTTCTGGTCCACCTTGTCGCCCAGGGTCGCGCGAAGGGCGAGATTCAGCAGGTGCGTCGCCGTGTGGTTCGACGCCACCGCGGCCCGGTGCGCCGAGTCCAGACGTGCTTCCACGTTCATCCCGACCTTCAGATCACCCTTCTTCATCTGCCCGATGTGAACGATGTACCCGCCGCAGTTCTTGACGGACTCGACCACGAAATCGGTGGCCCCCCCCATTACCGCGGCGATGTGCCCCGTGTCCGCCACTTGCCCGCCCATCTCGGCGTAGAAGCACGTCTTGTCCAGCACAATCGCGAACCGGTCCGTCGGACGCGTGTTCGACGCGTGCAGCGACTCATCAAAGTCGTGCCCATTCCAGATCGCCAGCACGCGGGCGCGGATGTTGCGCCCGTGGAACTTGTCGGCGTCATCGGTGGGCTTGACGTTCAGCGCCTTGAGCCGCGCGATCGCGCTGGTCCCCAGCAGGAGTTTCGCCGATTCGTCCTCCTTGCCGCCGGAGCGGGCGAGTTCGCGGGCCTGCTCCATCAGCACGTTGAACCCGGCGACATCGACGGTCATGCCGCGGTCCTCGGCCATGCGCTGCGTGAGGCCGATGGGGAAGCCGTAGGTGTCGTGGAGTTTGAAGGCATCCTCCGCGGCGATCTGCTTCTTCCCCTGCGCCGCTTTGTCGAAGAGCTCCATGCCGGTGCGGATCGTCCGCCCGAACGCCTCTTCCTCATCGCGGATGACACGCGCAACCCCTTCGGGGTTCTTCTTCAACTCCGGGAAGAACGGCCCCATCGTGTCGACGACCGTCTGCACCAGTTGATGCACGAACGGCTCGGTGATGCCGAAGCCCTGCCTGCCGTAGTACGCCGCGCGGCGGAGGATGCTGCGCAGCACGTACCCACGCCCCTCATTGGAAGGCTCCGCGCCGTCCGTGATCGCAAACGTCAGCGTACGAATGTGGTCGGCAATCACGCGGTACGCCGTATCCGCTTGGCTGTCCCACCGCCCGCCGTACGGCGCGGCCTTACAGATGCGTTGAATGGCATCAAACAGCGGCGTGAAGGCGTCGGTGTCGTAGTTGCTGTTCTTGACCACGCGCTCCAGGCCCATGCCGGTGTCCACGTGCTTCGCCGGGAGCGAGACCAGCTTCCCACCCTGTTCACGGTTGAACTGGATGAACACGTGGTTCCAGATCTCGATCACCTCGGGGTGCGACTGGTTCACCAGCGTGTCGCCCGGCACCTTGGCGCGGTCCTCGTCCGACCGCCCGTCGTAGTGAATCTCCGAGCACGGCCCGCACGGCCCCGTGTCCCCCATCTCCCAGAAGTTGTC
>CAYZFW010000584.1:0-2035 GCA_964477615.1 uncultured Phycisphaeraceae bacterium
CGGGCTTGCTGCCGGTGCCGGAGCAGGCGGGAAGGGAAACGAGGGCGGCGGCGGACATGAGGAGGCTGGCGGTGCGCGTGGCAACCGAGAACTGCGTTGGCTTGTGCATGGGGACCTCACAGCGCTGGCGTCATGATCGCGCCGGCGCGGATGGTGATCGTGGAGATGTGTGGGAGAACGGAACGACTGCGTCACAACTGGACGGTGCGGCGGGGGCGCGCAGGGGTCCTAGGTTGTTCGCACGCACGTTCGGGCGAGGCGTTCGGCGGTTTCCGGCGCGGGCAGCCAGCGGGCCAGAACGCGGCACGCGGTCGCGACCGGAGCGGCGGGGGCCGAGATGACTTCGACGGCGGTTGGGGCCTTCCACGCGGGTGGGGCGATCCCGCCAAGGAGGAGGAAGGCGCCGGCGTGGCCCGGTGCATCCGGGGGGCGGGCGCAGGTGCAGGCGTCGGGGCAGGGCGAGTGATCGGCGGCCGGGTTGTCGCTCTCGCCGCAGCAGCAACTGCAGCAGCAGGTCTCGGCACCATCGGAGCCTGAAGCACCCGCAGCACAGCAGCAGCAACGACACTCGGATTCGGCGGTCTGGGCTGTGTCGTCGGAATTGAGGCTGGTGCCCGAGCGATTCCACGCGAGCGGCATGGCCACGGCCGCGACGATGAGCACGGCGGCGACCACAAGGCGGGAGATGCCCGAGCACGTTGTCACGGATTTAGTGTCCGCAATTCAGCTTGGCGGGTCAACCGCCCTGTCCGGAGTTCTTCGCCCGGCCCGGACTGGCGCTTGCCTGAATCCGGAACAGGCCCGATGGGGTCCGCCGCCGGGACGTTTCGACCCGTACCCTTGTGGGGTGCCTCCCCTCCGCGATCAGGCTGTCGTGCTGCGGCACTGGGAATACTCCGAGACGTCCCAGACGGTGTCGTTGTTTACACGCGACCACGGGGTGGTTCGCGGGCTGGCCAAGGGATGCCGGCGTGATCGATCGACGTTCTCGGGCGGGTTCGAGGCGCTGACGCGGGGTGAGATCGGGGCGTCGGTTCGGCCGAACTCGGAACTGGCGACGCTGACCGATTGGGACTTGCAGGAGGTGTTCTGGAGCGCCCGGCGGGTGCTGACGGCACATCTGGCGGGGCTGTACATCGCCGACCTGCTCCACCATGCGCTGCGGCCGATGGACGCCCACCCGGGGCTGTTTGACCGGGCGGTGGCGTCGCTGCGGGCGATGGAGCAACAGGCGTCCATCCCGGCGACGGTGCTGAAGTTTCAGTGGGCACTCGGGGAAGAGACGGGGTTTCAGCCCCGGCTGACGGCGTCGGAGGAGGAAGATTCCGACGGGCCGGTGACAGGGCGCGGCGGGAAGGCACGGCTCTTCTCCGCGAGCGCTGGGGGCGTGGTGGGCGACGCGGGCACGGTAGTCGAGCGGTCGACGGGGCACGATACGTGGAAGGTCCGGCCGGAAACCCTTGCGCTGCTCACGGCATTGAAGAAGGGCGAACCGCCCGCGTCGGCGGAGCGGGCGGTTGTGCTGCGCGCCAGCCGGCTGCTGGGGGCGTACTGGCAGGTGGTGCTGGAGCGGGAACTGACGACGCACGAGGCGTATTTCGCGCATTTGGCGGCGCCGATGGGTGGGCCGAAGCCGCGCGGGGGGTGACCGGGTGCGGAAACCCTTACAATCCCAAGCCGGTTCGGCGCGAACTGTGCGCAATCCTCACCTATTCCGAACACGGAACCCGCGGAGCCCCTGTAGAACGTGGCGAGAAACCTCGATCCAACATCGAAGGTCCCAAACTCGGTCGCGCCGGGCGGAGTGCTCGGAGCGGCCCCAGGCAAGGAGCGCCGCCGCGTGATCATGCTCGCCCCGCCGCCGACACTGGCCGCCCCGCTGGACACGGAAGAGGTGTATCTCACCGACCCTTTGACGGGTCTGGAGAGTCTTGTCCATCGCCCGCACGAGGGTCGCGGGCCAACGCTTGTGGTGCTGAACGGCCTGCTTGGGTTGAACAAACACTGGTTTGAGGTGATGCACCGGCTGTCGGAG
>CAYZFW010000585.1:0-2029 GCA_964477615.1 uncultured Phycisphaeraceae bacterium
AATGATCCGTATGACTGCATGGATACCCTGTGGCAAACGCGCACGCCAGAGTTCGTCCAGAAACTCCGAGACAATTATCTCAGAGATCTAACTGGACCTATTCAATGGAGAAAAGTCCCTGCAGCCTATCGAAAGAGCCTTGGGGAGTCGAGGGCACGATTGAGCGCTTTGCCGCCGTCCAAGAGAACTAGTGAAGTAAACAATATTGTTGACCAACTAGTCGCCGATCACGCTAGTGGAAAAGATGATTCGGACTTTCGATACCTACGACACAGGCTCCGAGTCTGCTCATTCTCGGAGGTCCCCGATAACATGCTGATGTGGGCCCACTATGCTCAGAAGCAGGCCGGTTGCGTTCTCGAGTTCAGGACGAGTGTACTTGAACAGCATTGGAAACGGCCACTCTGCAAGGTGAATTACGTCGAATCACCACCATGCTTTGTCCCCGATCCAACCGTGTATCTGGATCGGTTGCGAATGGATGGCGGACGCCCTCCACTTTCAACACCCGATGTCGAGAGTTGGACATGTTCTAAGGCTATGTGCTGGGAGTACGAGCGTGAGTGGCGATTCGCATGGCTTGACCCTCGGGGAACCATCGAAGATCACGCGTTCGTCGCCTTTCCAGCGTCCGCCATCAAGAGCATTCGGCTTGGTGTCGGAGTAGCGGCAGAGGCCGCACAGCACGCAGTAGAACTCCTCCGGGGTCGGTATCCCGGATGCGATACGCTCCAAATGGGGTTGAGTAACGGGGCATTTGGATTCAGTTGTCAATCCATCAACGCTTCAAACGCGGTCGCCCAGGTCGCCGGGAGTTCCTAAGAAATGCGGCGCGTGGCACGGGCTCACTGTCGTTCCACCACCACCGCCACAGCATTCCCCCCACCAAGACAAAGCGCCGCCACGCCGCGCTTCCCCCCAGTCCGGATCAACTGGTGCAGCAGCGTCACCAGCACGCGGGCCCCTGAGGCCCCGATGGGGTGGCCCAGGGCGATGCCGCCGCCGCAGATGTTCAACTTGCTCTCCGGGATCCCCAGCGCCTTCACATTGCACAGCACCTGCGCGGCGAAGGCTTCGTTGATCTCGAACAGGTCGGTGTCGTTCACGCTGAGTTTGGCCTTGTCGAGCGCGCCTTTGATCCCATCGATCGGCGCGGCGAAGATGTCCTTCGGGGCCACGCCGCTGGTGTGGTAGCTGAGGATCTTGGCGATGGGCTTCACGCCAAGTTTCTCGGCGGTTTTCATGCAACTCACCGCGATGGCCGCGGCGCCATCCGAAATCTGCGAGGCGTTGGCCGCAGTGATGGTCTCGTGGCCCGGCAGGGCGCGGAGTTTGGACAGGCCGTCGGCGGTGGACTCGGCGCGGATGCCCTCGTCGGCGTTCACGCCGGGGGATTTCTTGTCCAGGCACTGCTCGCCCGTCAGCGCGACGATCTCGTTCTTGAACCAGCCCTGCTTGGTCGCCTCGGCGGCGCGCTGGTGCGACTGGGCGCTGAAGCGGTCCTGCTCGGCGCGGCTGATCTCGAACTTCTTGGCGATGTGGTCCGCCGCGCTCGTCATGGCCCAGCCTTCGAAGGCGCAGCGCAGGCCGTCGTAGGCCATGTGGTCTTCCATCGGGGCCGGGCCGTATTTGACGCCTTCGCGGACGCGGGCGAAGTGCGGGGCGGCGGTCATGTTCTCGAAGCCGCCGGCGATGACGAGGTTGTTGTCGTTGGCCCGGATGGACTGGGCCGCGAGCATCACGGCCTGCAGGCCGCTGCCGCAGACCTTGTTCACCGTCACGGCGGACATGGTGTCGGGCAGCCCGGCCTTGAGCGCCGCCTGACGCGCCGGGTTCTGCCCCAGCCCCGCCTGCAGCACGTTGCCCATGATGACCTCATCCACGGCACCCTTCAGCGCCGGCACCTCGGCGAAGAGCGCTTGGATCGCGTACGACCCCAGCACCGGCGAGGGGACCTTGGAGAGTCCGCCGAAGAACTTGCCGATGGGGGTGCGTTTGGCGGCGAGGATGACGGGGTTTTGGCACATGG
>CAYZFW010000586.1:0-2024 GCA_964477615.1 uncultured Phycisphaeraceae bacterium
CACACGCCTGCTCATCCCCACGCTGCTCCTGCTCACCCTCGCGGCGGTGATCGCGCCACTCACCCGCGCCGTCGCCGCCCCGGAGCCCGAGGCCATCCCGCGTCGGTGGGAACTCCGCGTGGAGCCCGGTGCGCTGCGCTGCATGAACGTGAATATCCCCGGCCAGGGGACGCAGGCGTTCTTCTACTTCACCTTCAAGGCCACGAACCTCAGCGGCCAGGACCTGTACTTCGCGCCGTCCTTTGACCTCGCGCTGTCCGACGGCACCGTCCACCGCAGCGGGCGCGACGTGCCCCCGGAAGCCACCAAGGCGATCCTCGAGTACATCAACAACCCGTTCCTGTACGAGGAGATCAAGCTGCAGGGGCAGTTCCTGCAGGGGGCCGAGAACGCCAAGGAAGGGCTGGTGATCTGGCCCGCCAAGACGTTGAAACTGTCCGAGGCGTCGGTCTACATGGCCGGGTTCAGTGGCGAGACGAAATCCATCAAGCGCCCCGACAACGCCAAGCCGCACGTTCTCCGCAAGACCCTCATGCTGCGGCACGAGCTGAGCGGGGAGATCGACCCCTCCCTGAACACAACCCTGACAAGGTCTTCGCAGCGCTGGATTCTTCGCTGAGACTCTGGTATCATCCTTCCCCCCTCCGGAATCCGGAAGGGCCACCGTTCCGGTGGGGCAGGCTTCCAGCCTGCCATCGTCACACGAATCCATCACCGCCCGTCGGGCCATTCATCGGAGCATCGTCATGGCACATAAAAAGGGACAAGGCTCGACTCAGAACGGGCGCGACTCGAACCCGCAATTCCTCGGCGTGAAGCTCTACGCCGGCGAAGTCTGCAACTGCGGCTCGATCATCGTCCGCCAGCGCGGCACGTACTTCCAGCCCGGCTTCATGGTCTCGCGCGGCAAGGACGACACGCTCTTCAGCAACTGCGCGGGCAAGGTGATCTGGAAGGGTCGCAAGGTCCACGTCGAGCCGGCCGACAAGAACACGCCCCGGCCTTTCTACCTGCACGCCTGAGCGGGTTGCTGCGGGCGGGACATGTCAAGATCAACACAAGCCCTGCGGTGCAACCGTGGGGTTTTTCATTTCTTGACCGATCGTCCCACTTGGATTCCCCCACCCCGGCGGTAGCATAACGGTGCGTTTCGACCGCTCTTTTCCGGAGACCCGGGCCATGGTTCACTTGCGTCGCATCGTTAACTTCCCCGCAGGGCTGCTGCTGTCCGTTGTCATCGCGTTCGCAGTTTCGGGCGTGGCGGAGGCGGGCGGGCCGCGGTGGATCGATGTCAACAACTCGGAGGAGCCCGCCCGCTACATCACCGGGATGCTCGAGTGGGACCCCGACGGTGCCGCCGGGAGCGAGGGGACCGTGCTGGTTGTTGGCACAGACCAGGCGACCAACGCGGGGGGATTCCAGAATGCCGCGGACCGCGCCTGGGCGTTCCGCTTCAACGGCGTGGACTGGGCACCGCTGGGTCGCACCTCGGCGTTCACCTTCCCCGCTCCGGCACGGGACTTCGCGGACTTCGGCGGCCAACTCCACGCCGCCGCGGGGAGTGTGCTGCGCTACGACGGCTCAGAGTGGTCGGTCATCGGCACGCCGAACGCTGGCGGCAGCGTCACCGAGATCATCGCGTGGAACGGCGAGCTCTTTGCGGCGGGCACGTTCTCGTCGATCGACGGCACCCAGGCGAACAACATCGCCAGGTGGGACGGCGTGCAATGGGCCGCGTTGGGCGACGGCGTCACGGGAACGAGCGGGGCCGCGGGCACCGTGGTGCAGGACCTCGAGGTGTTCCAGAACAGCGTGGTCGCCTCGGGCGTGTTCACCAGCGCCGGCGGGACCGCCTGCACCGGGATCGCCGCGTGGAACGGCTCGGCGTGGACGGTGTTCGCGGGCGATATCACCTCGGCGACGCCGCTCGTAGTGAACACACTGAGCGCCTCGCTCGACGGGATCAGGTTGTACGTGGGCGGGAACTTCAACGCCGTGGGGGGCGCGGCGGCGGGCTTCTGCGT
>CAYZFW010000587.1:0-2017 GCA_964477615.1 uncultured Phycisphaeraceae bacterium
GTCTTCTTCCTCGGCCGCTTCGGCGAGCCCGCAACCCCTGGCAGCCCCGCCGAGCGAGCGGACTTCAACAACGACGGCACCGTCAACACCCCAGACCTCGTCTTCTTCCTCGGCCGCTTCGGGGAGACGTGCCCCTGAGCACCAGCCGGATGCAGCAGAAAGTACCCATATGCGTACCACCTCAGCGCTGATTCTTCTTTGCCTCACGTCCGTCTGCCTCGCGGGCGGGAGCGCACCCATTCCCACGCTCGGCCTTCGCACCTGGCTCGACGCCGCCGAGACTGCGACCTTCACATTCGACAACACGGGCGGTGGCGTGACGGTCTCGGCATGGGCAAGCCGCGCGCCCGCCACCGACACCCTCATGCAGCCCACCAAAGCGCGCCAGCCCTCCCGCGTCGCCTCGCCCGGTTTCAACCACGTGCTCTTTGACGGCGTCGACGATGTCCTCTCCCGAACCCTCGGCGCTCAGACCGACATCGACGAACCGACCGTGTTCCTCGTCCTCGCCCCGCTCAGCAACCAGGGCGCGAACCAGTACCGCGCTTTTCTCAGCTGGACACGCGGGACGCAGAACGACTACCAGGTCGGTCTGAACATCGACATGAAGAACTTCCCCACCGCCGACTTCTCCGTCTTCAACATCGAGGGCGCGAAGATCACCACCCCCGGCGGGTTCGATTTCATGACCACCGGCTTCGCTTTCAACGTGCCCACGATCACGCAGACCAACTACTGGAACTCGTCGATCATCGCGACCATCAACGGCGCGGCCCAGGCCTCGGCCCTCACCCCCACGAACAACAATCCCATCGCCTTCGACACCTTCCGCCTCGGCGCACGCTACTACCTGACCACCGAACGCGGCTATTGCCACGTCAAGATCGCCGAAGTCATCGTCTACGACCGCGCTCTCAACGCCTGCGAGATCAACACCGTCGGCCGCTATCTCTCATCAAAGTACGGCATCACGGCACCGTACCTCCGCCCCGATATCAACGGCGACGGCGTCATCAACACCGCCGATCTCACCGCTTTCCTCTCCTCGTTCGGCCTGAGCGTCCCGGCCTTCACACGCGGCGACATCAACGGCGACGGCGTCGTCAACACCGTCGACCTCACCGCGTTCCTCGGTGTCTTCGGCCAGTCGTGCTGAACGCAACGCCCGCCAACCGCTGCCTCACGCCGACCAGTCGCCCGCGTACGCGACGCTGAACCCGCACACGCCCGCATCGCGCTGCGCCAGATTGTGCAGCCGCTTGGCGATCTGGCGCAGGTGCAGCGCGTCGTGCGCGCCCCACGAGAACAGCAGGTCGCCCGCCGGGATCGCGCCGAACTTCGGGTGCTGGTGCGCGATCTTCAGATCAACGGCACCGCCGTCGAAAAGCCCGCGCAGCCGCGCGACGTTCGCACGGCGCAGCGACTCGAACCGCGTCAGTTCCGCCGCCAGATCGCGCGCGTTGTAGCCGCGGCGCTGCGCGATGTCGTCGAAGTCCAGCGGCGGCCAGTCCCCGCCCGCCAGCGTCGCATGAAACCGAATGGCAAAGTCCTCGGCCTCCTCGTCGGCGAGGTGGCACACCACCTCGAGAACGCTCCAATGCTCGGGCGCGGGCTTCCACCGAATCTCGACTTCACCGAACACCGACACCGCCGCCCGAAGCGCGGCGGGGAAGCGGGCGAGGCGGTCGACGAGCGCGGCGTGGTGGGTGGTCATGGTCTGGTTCCGATCAAGACGGTGCGAAACCGCCGTAGAGTAGAACGATGCTGAACGGGTTCGGCCTTGCGGTGCTGGTGTGGCTCGCGGCGATGGGCGCCGCGACGTTTGTCGTCTTTGGGTGGGACAAGTTCCAGGCCAAGCGGGGAGAATCGCGCGTGCCGGAGAAGCGGCTGTTCCTGCTGATGTGGCTGGGCGGCACGTTCGGGGCCGCGCTGGCGATGGTGCTGCTGAGGCATAAGACCCGCAAACCGGTGTTCGCGGTGACGGCGATCTTCGCCGAAGGGTTGTGGCTGGGGGTGC
>CAYZFW010000588.1:0-2011 GCA_964477615.1 uncultured Phycisphaeraceae bacterium
CGGGGATCGCGGCGCAGTTCACATGCACAAACGGCGTCGGCTGAGCCGCGTTAAAGGTCGGATCGCTCCGGTGCACATACTGCGCCACAACGCCCTTGCCCGAACCCGTCTCGCCCAGCAGCAGCACGCAAGGCAGTTCGCCCGTCTCACCCGCCCGCGGGATGGGCATCGACGAAAACCGGCGTGCCGTCGTCAGCGTCTTCTGCCACGCGGGGCTCTCGCCCAGCACCACCGTCTCGCTGCTGCGGGCCGATTCGAGCCGGTCGTACAGCTTCAGCCGGCTCTTGGCCTTCCGCCCCTCGATCGCCTTCCCGATGCGCACGTTGAGGTCGTCCAGCCCCACCGGCTTCTGCAGATAGTCATCCGCTCCCGCCTGCATGGCCTGCACGGCCATATCGACCTTGTTGTTCCCGTACGCCGTCATCACGAGGACGGCCCCGGAGAACCCCTCCTCGCGGAGTCGCTTCACCAGATCGAGCCCAGACTCGCCGACGAGGTTCACGTCGGTGACCACGGCGTCGAACTCCCGCGACTTCATCAGCTCGCGGGCGTCCTTGATGCACTCGACCCCCGCGGCCTTGTGGCCGTCGAGGTCCAAGCCACCAACGATCGACTTGCGGAGCGGAGCCTCATCTTCAACGATCAGAACGGATGCCACGGTGGTATTCCTATGGTTGAAATCAGCCGACGGCTGATATCAACCACGGATTCTACTCCGCTATCGGCTGATATCGACCACGCTGCTGTCAGAATCGACGATCGGAATCCGAACAAAGAACGTCGTTCCCCGTTCTGGACCGCTGGTGGCGGTTTCCAGGGTGAGCGACCCGTCGTGCAACTTCACGACCTGCTGGGCTATTGCAAGCCCTATGCCCGTGCCGTCGGGTTTGGTCGTGAAGTAC
The DNA here is from genome assembly GCA_964477615.1 of uncultured Phycisphaeraceae bacterium. Taxonomy (GTDB): domain Bacteria; phylum Planctomycetota; class Phycisphaerae; order Phycisphaerales; family UBA1924; genus JAFLCM01. The sequence continues at coordinate 903 of CAYZFW010000588.1, forward strand.
GGACGAAACACTTTTTCCCGGATTTCGGGGGGGATGCCCGGCCCCTGGTCCTGAACCGCGATCTCCCACGTGCGACCCTTGTCCACCGCCCTTGACCGCACCGACACCTGCGAATCCGGCGGCGACGCCTGGACCGCGTTGGACAGCACCGCGACCACCGAATGCTCGAGGTGCCGCGCGTCGAAACGGGCTTTCTCGGGGGCCGCCGATGTGTCGAGCGTGAGATTCACCGAGCGCATCCGCGCCATCGGCTGGTGGCTGGCCACGATGCCTTCCAGCCACCCTTCCAGCTTCGTCTGGTGGGGCCGTATCTCCATCGGCGTCGTGGCGTCCAGCAGGTCCCGCAGCCACTCATTGAACCGGTCAACCGTCTGAACGATCTGCGCCTGGTCCTCGCGCACCGTCTCGTTGCCGGGCAGCCGCTTGATCGTCAGTTCGGCCAGGCCACGGATGCCGGCCAGCGGGTTGCGGATGTTGTGCGCCAGCCGCCGGACCATCTCGCCCGTTGAAGCAAGCCGGGCCCGCTCCACGGCCTCGGCCTGCGTCTTGGCCACCAGCGCCGCCATCTCGTTCACTTCGTTGCCCAGCAGGCCCAGCTCGTCGCTCGTCTCGACCTCCACACGGTGGCTGTAGTCGCCCGCCGCGATCCGCTCGGCGGCCAATCGCAGCCGCTGCACCGGCGTGCTGATCCACCGGCGCACCAGCAGCGTGCCCAGCAGGATCATCAGCAGCGCCGCCACCACACCCGAAACGATGATGACATCGTGCGTCCGCTGCAGCTTCTCCCCGAAATCCAGCGAGGCCCCGGCGTCTTTCAGCACCTTGGCCTCGGCCTTCTCGATGATCTCATGCAAGAGGAACAGCGCGTTCCCGGCCTTCACGCCGGCGTCCAACTCCCCGGTCGCGAACCACCGGTCCGCGAGCGCCCGCGACTCTTCGAGCTGCTCGCGCAGGCCACGCCCCGAGGTCGCCCCTACCCGCTCAGCAAACAGCGGGTTCCCAAGCAGCGCCTCCAGCTGCTCGTCCCGCCTTGCCCGGACCGCCAGAAATGTCCTGTGCTGCTCGGCGAGCGTCGCAGGGTCGACCTTCCCACCCGTCGTCCACTTGGT
>CAYZFW010000589.1:0-2008 GCA_964477615.1 uncultured Phycisphaeraceae bacterium
GTGGCAACGGACTGGCTCATGGGCCCATGGTAGCGGGTGGGCGTGGAATCTCGGACGTGGTGGGATTTGCTGGGGTTTGCGGAGGCGGCGGTGCGGCGACCGATGGCCCGAACCTGGCCGGACGATCCAGCGAGTCGGGATAACCCCACCCGCAGACAAGACAGATATCACCCGCGGTTTGCTTTCCCATCCACAGCATTCGAGCCTTGATGCATGAAGGGGAAAAAAGTCATCTGGATCGGTCTTGGTCTGTTCAGCGTGTGCTCGATGCTCTACCGGGCACCGCAGATCGTCAGCGCCATGGGCGGGGCTACCGGCGAGGCGGGCGGCGTCCCGGACGCCGGGGCGATCCCGGGCGGTGCGCTGTCGGGCTTGCTGCAGGCCATGGGGAAGCAGCCGATGTCCATCGAAGCGCTGCGTGCCGGGGGTGAAGCGGAGCAGGAAGCTCCTCAGGCCCCGAGCGCCGACAACCTGCGGTTGTTCGGCACCGGCGGGGACGTGTCCGAGGAGAAGGCTCGCGAGTTGTTGAAGCGGGCCGCCGCGGCGAGCCCGGCCAACGCGATCACCGCCAGAGGGACTGTGGCGAAGAACGAGGCCGCGACGAAGAAGCCGCGGGCGGGGGCGCCGAAGGTGGTGGTCCACAAGGCGGCAGACTGACGAAACGAAGATCAACGCCTGAGGCACGACGCTGGCGAGGACGCCAGCATCGTGGCACAGGCACTGCTGGAACGGATCGGTGACGGCTCGTTCAGGCCAGGCCTGTTGCGAGTTCCTTGACCATACGGCTTGCTTCGGCCACCGGATCGGCGGCGGTGGTCATGGCTTTCACGAAGGCCGAGCCGACGATCGCGGCGTCGGCGTTGCCGGCCTCTTTCGCCACGACCGCCCGCACATGCTCCGGCGTCGAAATCCCGAAGCCGCAGGCGATGGGAAGGTCCGAAACGGAGCGGAGCATGGCCACGCGCTGGGCGATGCCGGAGGCGTCGATGGCACTCGTTGCCGCGCCGCCGGTGATGCCCAGGCGGGCGAGCAGGTAGATGAACCCGGAGCAGGCCTTGGCGATCTTTTCCGCCCGCTGGGGCGGGGTGGTGGGCGAGACCAGGAGGGTGCAGGTGAGGCCGGCGTCCTTGATGGGGCCGAGGGTGCGTTGGGCCTCTTCGAGGGGGACGTCGGGGAGGATGACGCCGTCGAAGCCGGCTTTGGCGGCGTGCTGCGCGAAGGCGGCGGCGCCGATGCGGTGGACAATCGAGACGCTGACCATGGCGACGAGGCCGAGGTTTGTGGTGGCGCGGGCCTGGGCGACGGCGGCGAAGACGGCGTCGGGCGTGACACCTTTGAGGAGGGCCTCGTGCATCGCCGCCGCGATCACCGGGCCGTCGGCGATGGGGTCGGAGAAGGGGATGCCGATCTCGACGATGCTCGCGCCTGCGGATTCCATTGAGGGGAGGGCGAGGCGGGTGGCGTCGAGGGTCGGGCTGCCGCCGCAGAGGAAGGGCATCAGAGCCTTGCGGCTTGAAGCGCGGTGGGCGGCGAAGATGCGGTCGATGCGGTTCATGTTGGGCGGGCGGCTTGGCGGAAAAGAAAACACGGCCTCCGGGGGGAGGGCCGTGCGATGGTGTCGAACAGGGGATCTAGGATTCGAACCTAGACTAACTGAGTCAGAGTCAGTCGTGCTACCGTTACACCAATCCCCTAGTTGTCAGGCCTCTTCGGGCCGAGCGTGGAGGGAATGGTACCGGGCCGGACGCCCGAGGCAAGTCGGCGGCGAGAATCAGAACGTGGTCCGGGGGTCGCGGTTCATCGGCCTGGCGCGGCCCGTGGGGGCGGACATGGGGGCCGCGGTGGCCGAGGTGCCGACGGCGGTCGTCGCCGTCGGGGGGGTGCTGCGGCGGGCGCGGATGTCGTCGATGGAACGATCCAGCTTCCGGAGGATGTTCTTGACCTGATTAAACGTCTCTTGCGAGGTCGCCATGATTCCTGCCTCCTCCGTGGGCGTGTCCGATCCTGC
>CAYZFW010000590.1:0-2002 GCA_964477615.1 uncultured Phycisphaeraceae bacterium
CGGCGGGGACGATTTCCAGCACGAGCATGAAGACGCACGCGCCCCAGGGTGGGGCGACTTCGCCGCGGAGGGTGAGGGAGTTTGGCGGGTCGATGGCGACGACGTTGCCCCAGAGGATCCCTGCGTCGTCGCCCCCGGTTCCGCCCTTGCCCGCGGCCTCGTACCAGCGGCCGCCGACGCGGGGTTCGAGGGCGATACTGCGGCTGCCGGGGGCCATGCGGAAACTGGGGAGCCACCACTGGTCGATCTGCTCGACCATGGCACGCCACACGCGCTCGGGGGTGGCGTTGATTGGGACCTCGATGATGTTGCGCGTGACAACGGCGGTCACGCGCGTGGGGCCGGTGATGGTGCTGGGGGCGCAGTCAGACATGGGGGTGGCCCTTCCTGGTGTGATGAGGTGCGGATGGGATTGCGGCGCGGCCGCGTATGGGCCGTGAACGCTTCGGGGCTGAAACGCCTGATCGTGCGGGTGTGGGATGAGCCGGGGTTGCGACACCGTCCAAAGCGGCGGGCGCTTCCGCGGCGTCGTCCGACTCGGCGATGGACTTCAGTCGGCTGAACGCCGAGGCGAACATTTGGACGTGACGGCTCATCCAGCGGTCGCAGACGCGCTGGAGCGGTGCGGGGTTGAAGTGGTTCCAGCGGACGCGGCCTTGCGTGCGCGTAACGATGAGCCCGGCGTCCATCAGCACGGCGAGGTGTCGCAGCACCCCGGTGCGGCCGAGCGTTGGGGAAGCGGCGCGGTGCCGGTGGCGTTCGAGGCGGGCGCACAGTTCGCCGGTGGTCATGGGTCCGGCGCGGAGCAGATCGAGGGCGCGGCGGCGGGTGGCGTCGCTGAGCGCCTTGAACACGGTGTCGTCATGGAGGTCCGCGGTCGTCATGTCACGATAGTGTGACATAATCTTGGGGCGTGTCAAGAGGGCTGCGTGGGCACAGTGGGAGGCACATTTCGGAACAAAGGGGGAGGCCAGGGGCGGTCAGGCGGTGGCACCGCGAGCGTCGAGCCAGCGGTGGAGTGCATCGGCGGCGGCCCGGCGGAGACGGTCCGCGGCTTCTTCCTCGTTCATTGGCAAGCCATGGCCCGCACACTGGGCGAGCGTCACGCCCGCCGTTGCCACCGCTTCCGGGCCGATCGAGCCGGCGACCACGAGCACCGGCTTACTCACCTGGCGTGCGAGGGCGATGACCTCCCCCACAGCTTTGCCCGCGATGGATGTGGCGTCGTATCGACCTTCGCCGGTGATGATGAGGTCGGCGGTGGCGGCGCGGTCCGCGAGCCGCACGGCGCGCAGGACGGCCTCGGCGCCGGATTCGAGGGTGAGGTGTTCGACGAGCGGGGCGACGAAGGCGCGGAGGCCGTAGGCGAGGCCGCCGGCGGCACCGTCGCGTTCGATTGGCTCGACGCCGGTGAGCTCGACGAGGTGTCGGAGGCCGTCGTCGAGTTCGCGCACCATGGCGGGGGTGGCGCCTTTCTGTGGGGCGTAGAGGGCGGCGCAGCCGTGTGCTCCCAGCAGGGGGGTGGTGACATCGCAGAGCACGCGGACGCGGAGGGCGAGGAGTGACGCGCGCATGGATGAGTCGGGCGGCGGGGGAATCACTCGGGCGACATGCGGCAGGGCTGCACCGGTGGGCGTGTTGAAGGCGCGGCCGAGTTGATCCTCGAAGCGCCAGCCAAGCGCGGCGGCGAGGCCGACACCGCCGTCGACTGTGGCGCTGCCGCCGAGGCCGATGGTGACGACGCGAGCGTGCTTGGCTGCAATCTTCAGAGCGTTGCCCACACCGAGGGTGGAGCAACGCGCTGGGTTGCGTTCGGAGGGCGGCACGAGCGCCAGGCCGCAGGCGGCGGCGGAATCGAACGCCGCTTCGCCAGCGGTGGGGTCGCACCAGAACGGCGCCTCGACCTCTTCACCCATCGGTCCCGTGGTCTGGAGCACGCCGCGAACCGGTTTCATCTTCCATGTGGAAGCGATGATCTCGGCGGTCCCCTCGCCGCCGTCGG
>CAYZFW010000591.1:0-1973 GCA_964477615.1 uncultured Phycisphaeraceae bacterium
CACCGCCGCCAGCGTCGACGAGGGGCTCGCCGCATCGGGCAAGGCCCGGCTCGACCTGCGGACGGCGACGGCGGAGCAGTTGCAAGCCCGCGTCACCGGGCTGGACGCCAACCAGGCCAAGGTCATCCTCGACTACGCGTTCAGGCCCGATGCGGCGATTCAGGACTTCATGGGCAACTCGCTGCAAGCCTTGGCGGGTTCGAGCGTCCCGAGGGGGAGCGTGACGAACCTTGACGTGGAACAGATCAACGCGCTCGTGGACGAGTGCACGCTGTACGACCCCGCCGAGGGGCCCAGGCCGGGGCGTGTCAACATCAACACCTGCGCGCGGGAGACGCTCGACGCGATCCCCGAGATCAGCGCTGCGACGGCCGACGCGCTGATCTTCGAACGCAACCGGCGGGCCACCGGGTTTGTTTCTATGATGGAACTCGTGACCGATCTGGGCCTCTCTCCCCGCGCGGTCTCCCAGTTGGCGCGGCTGATCGATGTCCGCAGCAACGCCTACGTCATCACCTCGAAAGGTCGCGACGTGAACACCGGCATCGAGGTCGAGGTGCAGGCCGTCGTCACCCGCACCGCGCTGCCCGCACCCCTGACGGAGGTCCTGGTCCGTTGACCGCCCTGCAGACCAACTCGCCCGCCGGACCCACGCCGTCCGCCGGCCGCTCGGCGGCTCGGGGTGGCTCGCGTGGCTCCGGCAGCTCAAGGCGCGTCGCGGCGCTGCACCGCCAGGGGGACCGTGTTCGTTTGGTTGTTGCGGAGAAGGGCGCGGGCTCGGCCCCGGTGCGGATCGTGGAGTCACGATCGTTCCCGGCGGCGGACGCCACGTCCATTCGGGGAGCGTTTGAGCAGTCCGGGGCGGAGCGGCTGGTGCGGGTGCTGCCGGCGTGCGTGTGCGTCAGCCGCGGCGTTGAGGTGCCCGATGCGCCGGAGGCGGACCTTTCGGCCGCGCTGGCGCTCCTGGCCGAGGCCCACCTGCCCACGGGCATCCCGGCCCACCGGCGGGCGTGGGGCGTGATCCCCGGACCGGCGACCGAGGGCCACCGCGCGGCGCTGCTGCTGGGGTGGGCGGGCGAGGCGGACGAGGCGATTGCGCCGGGTCGGGAATCGTGGACGAGCGAACTGGCGGCGCTGGCGGCGCTGGTGGAGCCGAAGCGGTCGACACTCGCGGTGTACGCCGATCGGGACACGGGGTCGGTGGCGGTGCTGGCGTGGAACGGGACGCGATCGAGCGTGCGGGCGCTGCGGGAGTCATCTTCGTCGGTGGCGGAGTGGGAAGGATCGATTGCGCGGCTGGTGGAGGACTCGGTCACGCGGTTTGGGATCGACGCGGAAGTCTCGCCGAGCGGGGCGGCGGGGATGGCGTCGGCCTCGCTATGGCTGGATGAGCCGACGCGGGCGCGGGCTTCACAGACCGGGGCGGGGGCCGGCGGCGCTGGTGAGGCGGCGTGGCTGCGGGATTACGGCGTGGCGGCGGGGGCCGCGATGCTGGCGCTCACGGCGTCGCCTGCCGCGGCGCGGCTGGTGGAGATGACCGCGGCGCCGGTGGTGGCGCGACGGTCGCGCATCGAGAGCGCGGTGGCGTGGCTGAGCGTGCCGGGACGGGCGTGGCGGATCGCCGCGGTGGCGCTGGCCGTGCTGCTGCTGCTGCCTTTGGGCACGGCGTGGGCGCGGCGTGCGGTGCTGCAGGGCAAGGCGCGTGCGGTCGAGGCGCAGCAGGCGGGCAAGAGCGCCGACGAACTGGACATGCGGCTGGCGATGTACCGCGAACTGGACAAGCGACGGCTGCCGATGGCGAAGATCATCGCCGATATCGCGGGGTGCATGCCGCCGGGGGTTTCGCTGGATTCGCTGCAGGTGGTTGCGGCGGACAAGCGCGTGAGCATCAAGGGGAAGGCCCCCGACCGGGCCACGCTCACTTCGTTTGTCTCAAAGCTCAACGCCTCGGGCGTGTTCGGCAACTGCGACTT
>CAYZFW010000592.1:0-1973 GCA_964477615.1 uncultured Phycisphaeraceae bacterium
TGCTCACAATGACCTCCCATCGGCACCGATGCGCAAGAAAACGGAGCGGAAGGCCGCTCCGAGAGCACCCTTGCTCAAGACCCAAGACTCAAGACCCAAGACTTATCCAAGCGCCTTCTGGTAATCCTCGACGAACTTCTTCAGGCCGCTGTCGGTCAGGGGGTGCTTCAGCAGGGCGCTGATGACACTGAGCGGCATGGTGCCCACGTCGCAGCCGGCCAGGGCGCAGTCGACCACGTGCATGGGGTGGCGGATGCTGGCGGCGAGGATCATGGTCTTGTAGCCGTAGTTGTCGTAGATCTGGCGGATGTTGTGGATGAGTTCCATGCCGTTGACGGAGATGTCGTCGAGGCGGCCGATGAAGGGGCTGACGAGGAAAGCGCCGGCCTTGGCGACCATCATGGCCTGCAGCGGCTGGAACACCAGCGTGAGGTTGGTTTTGATGCCGCGGTCGGAGAAAGCCTTGCACGCCTTCAGGCCGTCGACCGTCGTCGGGAGTTTCACGACGATGTTGGGGGCGATCTTGGCGAGCGTGTCGCCCTCTTTCATCATCCCGGCGTAGTCGGTGGCGATCACCTCGCCCGAGACCGGGCCGGTGACGACCTTGCAGATCTCTTCGAGGCGCTTGTGGTACGGCACCTTCTCCTTGGCGATGAGCGAGGGGTTGGTGGTGACGCCGTCGAGCACGCCGAGGTCGTTGGCCTGCTTGATCTCGTCGAGGTTGGCGGTGTCGATGTAGATCTTCATGGGGGGCCTTTGGGGTTCGGGGTTCGGGGTTCGAGAGTCAAGTGACGAGAGACGAGAATCGAGAGACGTGATTGGTCAAGCCATCGCGTATCAGGCAGTCTAATGCACTCTGCGACGCGCCGGAAACACCCGACGTTCATCAAGAATCAGCCACGCCCATCCGCCCCGTACCTCGAACCCCGGCCTACTCTGATGCCATGCGGTTCACGAAGATGCACGGATTGGGCAATGACTACCTGTTTCTCGACGCGGTGCGGGAACCGGCGATCCTGCTCCGCCCCGACCTCCCCGCCCTCACCCGGGCCATGTGCGACCGCAACGAGGGCGTCGGTGCCGATGGGGTGATCGTGGTTTCGCGCCCCGAAGGCCATCCCGTAACCGCCGGAACACCCGGAATCCCCTCCGACACGATCGCGATGCGCATCCTCAACGCCGACGGCTCCGACGGCGGCATGTGCGGCAATGGGGCGAGGTGCGTGTGCAAACTCGCCGTGGAGGCGGGGCACATCAAGGCGGGCGAGGGCGGGCGGGTGTTTCTGCTCGTCAACGGGCGAACGCTCGCCGCCCGCGTGTTCCCCAAGCCCGGCGGGGGCGAGACCCCCGGGGCGGGCGACATCGAGCGGGTCGAGATCGACATGGGCGAGCCGGTGCTCGACCTCGCCGCCATCCCCGTGGATACGTCACGACTGGGTGCGCGAACCGAGCCGCTGCACCCGCACGAGCACTACGTGGACGGGCACGCCGGCGTGTTCGTGAACATGGGGAACCCGCACTTTGTCGTGTTCACGCAGCACGATCCCGATGCGCTGGCGGACCGGATCGGGCCGTCGCTTGAAACCCACCCGGCGTTCCCCCAGCGGATGAACGTGCAGATCGTGCGCGTGATCGACGGCTCGAGGCTGGTGCTGCGGACGTGGGAACGCGGGAGCGGGCGGACCCGCGCGTGCGGCACGGGGGCGTGCGCGGCGCTGGTCGCGGGTGTGCTGACCAACCGCTGCCACCGCACCGCCGAGGTGTCGATGCTGGGCGGGGCGCTCGAGATCGCGTGGCCCGAGCGGACGGGGCGCGTCACCATGAACGGCCCGGCGACGAGGGCCTACGACGGCGAATGGGCCGAGCCGCTGGAAGACCTGCTGCTGGTGGCAGAGAAGATCATCCCGACGTACCGCACGGAGCGCCTTGTCCTCCGGCCTTACCGACTGAGCGACCTGCCGGATGTCGCGAGG
>CAYZFW010000593.1:0-1965 GCA_964477615.1 uncultured Phycisphaeraceae bacterium
GCTCTCGCTCTGGTGTTCGCCGCCCTGCTGCTGACGGGGTGCGGCAGGAGCTACACCACGCCCGGCGGACCCGCGGATTTCCGTGCGCTCGGCATCACCGCCCAGCACGCCGACGCGCTGACCGACGGCGACATCCGCGAGCGGCTGGACCGCAAGCCCGCGGCGGCGTTCCCGGCCACGGTGGCGGTGATCCGCGTGCAGGACGGGCGGTACCGCTCTTACTCGCTGTCGGACCACGAGGTGGTGTACCGCGGCGAGTTCAGCATCATCACCAAGCGCGATGTCGAAGAGAGCATCGACATGGCGACGCTCCGCGCGCTGCCCGGCCTGCGCGACATCGCGTCTCTCAACCGCATGGTCATGCCGGCCTCCGTGCGAACCGAGAAGGACCTACGCCTCGCGGCGGCGGACGTGCGGGCCGACATCCTGTTCGTGTACACCTTCGACACGCGGTTCGGCAGCAAGACGCTCGTGCCGCTGCTCGGGACGATCACGCTGGGGCTGTTCCCCGCCGAGCAGGCACGGGTGAGCACGACCTGCAGCGGGGCATTCATCGACACGCGGACGGGGTACATCTACGGCCTGGTTGAGGCGAGCGACGAGGCGGACCAGCTCGCGAATCTGTGGACATCGAAAGACGCGGTGGATCAATCGCGGAGGCGCGCCGAGACGCGGGCGTTCAAGGCGATGGTGGAGCAGGCGAAGGAGACGTGGAAGAAGATCGTGGAGCAGTATTCGCCGGTGAAAATGTGAGCCGGTGCGCGGCTGGGTGCCGGGGTACGCCGCTTCGGCGTACCCCGCGCTTGGTGGCATGGCGGGGACGGGGTACGGCGAAGACGCCGTACCCCGGCACCCGAGGAGGTCAACGGCTCGCGCTGATCTTCTGGAGCGCCGCTTCGACGGCCTGAAGGCGTGCTTGCAAGGCTTCGTTCTCCCGTTTCAACGCCGCGATCTCGGCGTCGTGCCGCTCCTTGAGTTCCCTCACCGCTCCCACGGCGACTACAGAGAGCTGCGGGTAGGTCACGCCGAGCATGCCCTTGCCCTCATCGCCGACGACGAGGTTTGGCAGCACTTCGCGGACTTCCTGGGCGATGAGGCCGAAGCCGGTTTCACCGGTTGATTTCCAGCGGAAGTCAACCGGGCGGAGTTTCACGGCGGCGTCGAGTAGTCCTTCTGAACATGTGACGTCGGTCTTCAGGCGTTCGTCGCTGCTGGCGGACCAGTTGCCGCTGGAATTGAGGATGGCGTAGCTTCCGCCGAAGAGCCGGTTGGTCATGTAGAAGAAGCCGTCGTTGGTGATGAAGCAAGCGGTGGCGTAGGTGGGGTAGCAGGCGTCGTTGACCATGATGAGGGGGTAGGGGCTGTCGTCGTTGTTGCGGATGTACAGCCCGTTCAGAGAGCCCGCGTTGATCATCACCTTCACGGGGTTGTCGGGCTGCGGCGGCACGTCGGGTGTGTTGGTGCCGATGACGAGTTTGTTCTGGTAGAAGATGCCGCCGACGTCGGCGGACCACGGTGAGAGGGCGATGTTGGGCGGCACGCCGGTGATGCCCGACCACGGGGCCGACAGCGCCGTGGTCGCGGAACCCGCGGTGGTGGCTGAGCCGGCGGAGGTGGCGAAGTTGGCCGTGCCTGCCGTGGTTGCGCTGGTGGCGGTCGTCGCGCTGGCGGCGGTGGTGGCGAAGAGCGCACGCGGCGTGGGGCTGATGCGCTGGCGCGGCGTGACCACGGTAAACGTGCCGGTGCCAGCGGGGGAGCGGGCCTCGATCTCAAGCCAGAGCGAGGCGCCCGAGAAGACCGCGCCGAAGTCGAGGTTGGCGGAGAACAGGCCGCGCGTGACGGTGAGGTTGTTCACCTCGACCTGTGGGCCGACCTGGGCGCCGTTTTCCGCGGCGTTGTAGAGGCGGAAGCGGAAATCCGCCGGGTCGTTGTTGCCCGCGCCAGAGAGGGTGAGCGCGCCCTGAT
>CAYZFW010000594.1:0-1958 GCA_964477615.1 uncultured Phycisphaeraceae bacterium
GGGCCTTGGCAAGAAGGCGGTCGCCGGACCTCGGTGGTTCGTACGGTTTGAGATGTGGCCCCTCGGAACGCTCCGAGAGGGGTCGAGATGGTAGCGGGGTTCGGGCGTTTGGGCAAGGGCGGGGGGACTGGGGCAGTCCGGGAGTGGTCGAGTGGTCGGGTGGCCACGTGGGGGAGTGCGGTGGTTGTTTGGTCTGGTGTCACTGCTGGCCTTGGAGGGTTCATGCTTCCACGGCTTGGTCGCCCGCTATCGTGCGGACCTCATGCCCACCGACCTGCGCTCGAAAGGCCGAATCGCCGCCGCGGTTGCATTTACTGTCGTGGTCGGGGTGATTGTGTGGGCGGTCCGGAACCAGCAGCGGGTGCCGAGTGCTTCGCCGGTGCCCGGGGGTGGCGGGGGTGGGAGCGGTTCGGCCGTCGTTGATCCCGCGGCCGTTCCGCCGCCGCCGACTGCTGCAACGGGTGGGGCTCCGGGTGCGGGTTCGGGGAACCTACTCGCGGGCAGCGGCGTCGGCACGTGGACACGGGCGAACCCGCGGACGGGTGTGATCGAATCGCGATTGGACTACGAGAAGCTCACGCCGCTGCCGGCGGGGCGGTACGAAATCGAACAGCCGGGCGCGTGGCTGTTCTCGTCGGGGGTGGCGAGGGCGCACGTTTCGGCGCCGCGGGCCACGGTGGTGTGGCCGACGCGTGAAGAGCCGCCGGAAGCGGGGGACCTGCTGGGGGGCGTGCTGGTGCGAGTGTTCGATGCGTCGACGCCGCAGGGCCAGACGCCTTCGCTGGATTCGGCGCTGTACACACTGCAGATTGAATCGGTGCATTTCGAGGGCGCGATGTCGCAGCTCGAGAGCACCGATCCTTTGACGGTGAAAGGGCCGGGCGTGAGCGTTGAAGGGACCGGCCTGACGCTGCGTTTCAGTCCGGCGACCAAGAGACTGCAATACGCCCGCACGACGGGAAAGCGTGCCGTGATCGACCCGTCGGCACTGTCTCGCGGCGTCGAACGCGTCCGCGCGACGGGGGGCGATGGCGGCGCGGGCAGGGGCGAGAAGCCTGCGGACTCCACGGCTGCCAAGCCAACGCCGCTCGACCCGTGCGAACTGGTGCTGTCGGGTTCGCTGCGGATCGTGCAGGGCGCGAGGTCGGTGAACGCGGAATCGCTCAGCGTGCTGGCGATGCTGCAGGGTGGGCGGTTGCCCGACGGCGCGTTTGCACCGTTTGAGCCCGTAAAGCCTGCGGGGAATGCCGGTGCGCCTGGCGGAGATGGTGATGCTTCTGCGGCGAAGAGCGGCGTGGTGCAGCCGCCCATCGAGTTCGCGTGGAACGGGCCGCTGGAGTTCCGCAATCTCGCCGAGCCGCCGGCGGCGCTGGGGAAGGACCTGTTGCGCGCGGTCTTCGCTTCGCCCGCCAACTCGCGTGTGAAGATGATCGACGGCGAATCTGGGGCCGAACTGGACGCCGCGTCGGTGGCGTACGGCGCGACGACGCGGACGCTGGCGATTGCCGGGCCGGGGGTGAGCCTGCGCGTGACACCGAAGCGCGGATCGGAAGGCGCGGCGGGCGGCGGCGAGACGCTTGAGGTTGCCGCGGAGCGGATCGATCTGGATTTCACCTCGGGCGTCGGCGCGATCCCGGGCGCGGGGAAGATCACGTCGGTGCCGTCGGGCGTGGCAGCGGGCGAAGCCGGCACCACCGTCGCGTGGCGTGGGCGTGCGGATTTCATTCTCGATACCACCGATGGACCGGCGGGCACCGCCGGCATCTTCCTGCCGCAGCGCGTCACGCTGAGCGAAGCCGTGACTGCGAAGACCGCCGACGGCGAGGCGGGGGCCGATCTCGCGGACATCCGCTTCCGACGCGTGGCACCGGCCGGTGCGGACCGGAAGCCCACGGCGATCCCGAGCGAGATCACGCTCACCGACGCGGCGTCGGCGGTGACCAAAGACGGCGTGGTGC
>CAYZFW010000595.1:0-1954 GCA_964477615.1 uncultured Phycisphaeraceae bacterium
TGACCAAGACCGAACAGAAAACCCTCACGCTCGCCGCGTTCCTGCACGACATCGCCAGTCACTTCCAGCACCTCCTCGGTCCCCGCGCCGCGCTCGCCGCGCCCCGGCCTCGGCGCTCCCGTGTTGCCGATGAACAGCCTGCCGCGCACCGTCAGCGGTTGCGTCAGGCTCAGCGCCCGCCCGTTCAGCAGCGACAGGTCGCCGCCGGTATCGATGACGCTCAGGCGAGAGAAGAGATCGAAGTTCGTGTTGATATCGAAGATCGAAGACCCCACGCCGTCGAGCGTCGTCGTGTTGTTCAGCGTCAACGCGGGAATGCTGCCCGGCGCGGGCAGATTGGTGCGGATGCGACCCTGCAAGGTGAACCGTCCAAGGTCCAGCGTCGCGCTCGCGAGATTCCCCAGTGTTCCGACAGGGATATCGAACGACACGCCCGAGCCCACCGTCAGATTCCCGCCGGTGCTCACGTTGAAGACCGGTGCGTTGGTCACGAACGACGGCTTGTTCAACACCGCAAGCGACCCCGTGGAGTTCACCGTCGCCACATTCGCCAGCGCATTCTGGTCCGACGCATTGGTCACCTGCGCCGTCGCCCCGTCGATCGTCAACTTCGATCCCACCGTTGTGATCGACGCCGTCTGCGTTTTCAGAGTCCCGCGCACGATGATCTCACCGCCCGTCGTCGTCGCGGCGATGTTCGTGAAGGTGCTCCCCGCGTTGGCCGTGAATGTCTTGCTCGCAGGGATCGTCAGCGTCGAACCCGTACCCACGTTGAACTCCCCGCCGCTGTTCACGTTGAACGCCGGCACCGCCGTCCCCACCGTGAAGTTCGCCCCGTTCTTGAGGAGCAGCTTGCCACCCGAGTTCACGTTTGCCGAGTTCCGCAAGCCGTCCTGCGCCGACTGATCGACGATCTTCGCCGACGCGCCGTCCAGCGTCACGTCCGATGCCACGTTCACGATGTCCGCCCCACTGAACCGCAGCGTCCCCTTCAGGTCCAGCGTCCCGCCCGTCAGCGTGCCGCCGGAGAAGTTCGTGAACTGCCCCGCACCGTTCACACCGAACGTCGCCGCGGCGTCCGACACACGCAGCGTCCCCGTGTTCGTGAACTGCCCATCGGTCGCGAGCGTGCCGCTGGCCACATTCAGCACCGCGCCCGCACCATTGGTCAGCGCAATGTCCGCGTCCCCGATCGTGTTGATGCCCGCCGACGCCTTCACGATCGTCCCGTTGTTGATGATCGAAGCCGCCCCGCTCGCGGTCCCCATCTGCGTGATGTTCCCCGTCGCGTTGATCGTGAACACGCTCGTAGCCCCGAACGTCAGCGACGCGCCCGAGTTCAGCTGAATGTCCGAACCGCCCGACCACTGCCCCGTCGCCCCCGAGTGCACCACGCTGCAATCGCCGATCCCGATCGGCTTGCTCGCGGCGTTGAAGTGCAGGTCCCCCTGCGCATCGAACAGCGTGATGTACCGCACCTCGCCGCCCTGAAACTCGGTGTTCCCCGCGACACTCATCGACGACTGCTGCGACGCACCGACGAAATCGCCGAACAGCGCCGTGTCGCCCCCTTGCGTGTAGTTGCCCAGCACCGTCAGCGTGTTCACGCTGCCATCGAACAGCCGCAGCTCCGCGCCCACCGCGGTAAGGCTCAGATTCGAGATCGTCCGGTCCTGATCCAGCACCACGGCGTACGCACCGTCGAGGTCAATGAATACGTTGTACGTGTCCACCCCATTGTCCGGCACCACCGCCGGGCTCCAGTTCGCCGCCACGCCCCACGTATCCGCGGGCAACGGCGAGAGATTGATCCACTGCACGTTGACCACCGCCGCGCGCGCCGAAACGCACAGCCCGCACGCCGCGACCACCGCCCCAACCGTCAGCGCCCGAGCCGCACCAAGACCGCTCAATCCAACCGCACGCACCTTCACCATGTCGTCACCGTGCCTCT
>CAYZFW010000596.1:0-1947 GCA_964477615.1 uncultured Phycisphaeraceae bacterium
AGTGGCACGCCGGGGCCGCACGCGACAAGCAAACCGACATCCGCGCCGTCCTCAACAACGACATCGTCGGCGACCCCACGCCCCCGCTCGACGGCAAGCCCGGCCCCTGGAAGACCACCGTCCGCATCTTCAGCGAGGGCCTGCCCGCGGCACCCCGCATGCTCCAACTCGCCGAGATCCGCAAACTCGCCAGCGAGAGCGACTCTCCCAGCCGCCAGATCGCACGCTACATCCGCGAGGTCGCCCAATGGGAGAACACCGACGTTCAGCCGCTGCTCATCTTTCGCCCCGACCGCTTCCTCCGCGGCGGCGACCACCTCGCCTTCAACGACCAGGGCTTCCCCGCCGTGCGCTTCACTGCCGTGAGCGAGGACTACACGCGCCAGCACCAGACCACGCGAGAAGAGAACGGCATCAAGTACGGCGATACCCCGGACCACATCGACGAGAACTACCTCGCCGGCGTCACACGCCTCAACCTCGCCACGCTGGTCCACCTCGCCAACGCCCCGCGAGAACCCGCGAACACCCGCATCATCACCGCCAGACTCGAAACCGGCACCACCCTCCGCTGGGAGAAATCCCCCGAGCCCGACACCGCCGGCTACGAGGTCGTCTGGCGCGCCACCACCAGCCCCTTCTGGGAACACGCCCGCGACGTCGGGAACGTGAACGAGATCACCCTGGAGATCAGCAAGGACAACGTCTTCTTCGGCGTGCGCGCGTATGACAAGGAGGGCTACAGAAGCCCCGTCAGTTTTGCGGGTGCCGCGGCGGAGTGACCGCGTTCGGCGCCGATCCCCTCTGTGCCACGGCTTGGCGTCCGCGACAAGCCGTGTCCGAGTTCGGTGTTCCACGACGCATCGAAGACACGGCTTGTCGAAGACGCCAAGCCGTGGCACGACACGCTTGCGATGCTCTGCAATACAAGGCCCGCGAAGCGGGCTGTTGATGGTTGCCAGACTTCGGGGGGCGCAGCGAGTCCGCGAGCAAGCGTCTGGCAAGCACCACCGCACCCCGTTCGCCCATGAAATGGGCGAGCGAAGGCGGCCAAGCAACTCAAGAGCTCAACCATCAATCCCCCCGAGTTTGAGATTTACTCATTTGAGATTTGAGCGTCCGCGCAACCGCTCCCCCGCCTCCGCGATCGTCTCCACCCGCTTGCAGAACGCCCACCGCACGTACCTCTTCCCCTCCGCCTTGTTCTCATAGAACACGCTCGGCGGGATCGCCGCCACACCCACCTTCTCGATAAGGTGCTTCACCAGCGCCACATCGTCCGCCAGCCCCAGACGTGAACTCACCTTCGAGTGGTCCGCATAGATGAAGTACCCCGCCCGCGGCGTCTCAAACTCGTACCCCTGCTCCCGCAGAATCCCCGCCAGCAAGTCTCGCCTCTGCACGAACTCCGCTCGCGTCTTCGCATAGAACGCCTCGTCCGAACGCAGCGCCAACGCCGCCGCGTGCTGCATCGGCGTACTCACGGCGAACGTCAGAAACTGGTGCGCCGAACGGATCGCTTTGGTGAGCGCCGCAGGCGCAATCGCCCAGCCGATCTTCCAGCCCGTCAGACTGAACGCCTTCCCGAGTGAGTTCAGTGTCACCGTCCGCTCGCTCATCCACGGCAGCGACGCGATCGACACGTGCTCAACCGGCCCGGCCCCACCGTCATACACCAGCCGGTCGTACACCTCGTCGCTGATGCACACCAGATTGTGCTTCAGGCACACCGACGCGACCATCCCCAGTTCCTCGCGCGACAGCACGCGCCCGGTCGGATTATGCGGCGTGTTCACCACGATCATCTTCGTCCGCGCCGTCACCGCTTTTTCGAGTTCCACCGGGTCAAAGGTGAACGACGGCCCGCGCATCGTCACGAACCGCGCCGACGCGCCCGCCATCGCCACGCACGCCCGGTACGAGTCGTAGTACGGCTCAAAGAGGATC
>CAYZFW010000597.1:0-1945 GCA_964477615.1 uncultured Phycisphaeraceae bacterium
GACGTCAAGTCCTCATGGCCCTTACATCCAGGGTTGCAAACGTGCTACAATGGCGTGAACAAAGCGACGCGAGGCCGCGAGGCGGAGCAAATCGCAGAAAACACGCCCCAGTTCAGATCGGAGTCTGCAACCCGACTCCGTGAAGCCGGAATCGCTAGTAATCGCGGATCAGCCACGCCGCGGTGAATAAGTTCCTGAGCCTTGTACACACCGCCCGTCAAGTCATGGGAGCCGGTAGTGCCCGAAGTCGTCGCGATTCAGCGATGCCCACGGCAAGATCGGTGACTGGGACTAAGTCGTAACAAGGTAGCCGTAGGAGAACCTGCGGCTGGATCACCTCCTTTCTAAGGGATTTCCTTGGACCTGTCGTGCCCGCTCAACCGGCGGGACGGGGCGGCGACGCCCCGCAGGAATCAAGTCAACATCATCTCGCCCGAAACAGGCAACTGCCAGGGCAACCCGTCGGCAACGACGGACCAAACGTGACCCAACTGTTCCCGATATACACCAAGCACCCCAGGCCACGCGTCTGGGGTGTTTGCTTTTTGCATTCCGCTCGCTCTGGCCCCTTACAACAGGCAGTCGCTTGCGACCAGACTCACCTCTGTTTCGGCGTCCCGCTCCAACGCCACTTGTGCAGGACACGCTTCGCCGGAGCACCACCGACTCTTCCTGACCCTGCCAGTCATATTCGCTCGCGCTCGCCGGCCCCTCGATTTCCGGGCGACCGGTATTGAACTGCACGTCTTATCTGCTGGAGAGCTTGGGCCGATGGTTGGTTGGCGCCGGTTTGACGGGCGAATTTCGAGGAGAGGATGATGCAGAGTCGCTCACTGCTGGCTGTGTGTTCAGTGCTCGTTTCGGCTGTTCCGTCTGCCTCGTGGGCGCAGCAGTTCCAGTCGGCGGACCGCCTCGCCCAGTGGCGGGGTACCTACTCCCAGGACAGCCGCTCTGTGTCCGTCGGGGATGTCAACGCCGACGGCCATGACGACATCGTGATGCTGTGTGACGCCATGACCGACGATGCAACCGAGGCCCAACTGTGGCTCGGGGGCGTTGGCGGTCCCGTCGGTCCGATCTCGGTGCCCGGGCTGCCGCGGATCGTCAGGATCACGACGACGGCCACCGTCAACGCCGCGGCTCCGATCACCCAGTTGAAAGACCTCGACGCCGACGGGGCCGCCGACTTCATTGTCATCACTCCCGCCGACGCTCAGGTCTGGATGAGCGAGGGAGACGGCACGTTTACGTTCTCTCAGTCGGTCGCGGGGGCCTTTCTGGAAGTCCAGACGCTTGATGTCACGCGCGACGGCCGGCCCGACGTGCTGCTGCGAGATAACTCGCGGCTGCTCGTGATGCGGAACGCCAGTGGAGTTCTGGAGCAGCTCGGCTCCACAGTCGGCGTTGGACCGCACACACAGTCGATGGTCTTCGGGCGACTCGGCAGCGGCCCGGGTCCCGACCTCTCCATTGGATCCGGCAGGTTGCTGAACAACGGAACCGGATTGTTCACATCAGGTGCGAACTGGAGCGAGGCGTGGCCCGTGCATCTCGTCGATCTCAACGCCGACGGCATTTCGGATCCCATCGGTCAAGGATTCACGACTTCCACCCCGCCGGCACTGAATCTCATACTCCCTTGGTGGATCAAACCGGTGGTTTCCGCTTCCGGGCTGCACTCATACATCCCCACGACGGGATGGACAGCCAACTTCCCGATGCCATTCAACGGCCCCTACCGCACCACGTCCCTCCCGCCCGGAAACACGCACGGCGCGGAGTTCATCGTTTATGGCGTCATGAACACCGCTGGCAGCAAGGGTGCTGAGTCTGCGCAGCTCGCGCTCGTGCGCCGGGTCGGAGGCACGCTGCAGGCGGACCCGGCCATTGCCTCGGGCGGAATCGGCCTCCGCTCGGTTCACGCCGGGGACTTCGATGCCGACGG
>CAYZFW010000598.1:0-1942 GCA_964477615.1 uncultured Phycisphaeraceae bacterium
CGGTGGCCATCTCGGAGTTGAACGAGTTGATGAAGAAGAAGCCGTCGCTGGCGTTCTTTCCGGCGTCCGCGAGGTCCTGCCAGTATGGGGGGAGTTCGAGTGCGAACGAGTTCCCGACGTCAATCCGACCCTTGACCCGATCGAACCGCCACATGGTCACCATGCCGCGGTACGACTTCTGGTACTCCTCGGGGGTTGCGTATCCGTAGCCGAGAACGGTCGCGTACTGTCCGCCCTCGATGACGTAGTCCGTGTTTGGCGTCACGAATGCCGCGCCGTGATCGCTGATCGTCAGCGGGTTCTTGACGATCTGCTTGGTCTCCCAGTCGCGCAGGTCGATGACGCCCAGACGCGCGTTGGCCTTGTCGCCGATGAAGAGGAACTGGCCGTCGTAGTCGCCCTTGGTCTCGGAGAGCGCCGGGTGGTGCGTATCACCCCACGCGACGAGCTTTCCGTTGATCTTCAGTGACTCCATGACGTGGTCCTCTTCACCCGCAAAGCCGTAGCCCTGCCACGACTCGGGCGTGAAGACCGAGATCGAGCGCAGCAGCCGCATGCTGGGCACGCCGATGGCGAACACCTGTCCGCTCTGGCCACCTGAGGAGAAGAGCACGTAGTCGTCATGGCGTCCGCTGGGCATGTAGGTCTTCGCGGCCGCCACCAGGTCATCGAGATTCAGCTTGCGGTCGTTAGCCACCTTGGTGATCTGGGCCACCTGCTCGGCGTTCAGTTCGATGGGCTTGGCCTCTTCTTTCGCGCTGCGACGCTTCCGAGCCTCCTGTCCCTGGGCGTTCCCCGCGATGCACGAGAGCACCGTGCCGCAGAGGAGCGCGACGAGCATGGGGTTCAGCGCATTCCAGCGCATCTGGGGGCGGGCGCATGTCGCCTGCGTGTTCGCGTTCTTCTTCATGAGTCTGGCTCCATGTCGGGTTGTGAGCGTGCCATTGCTTGCGCCGTGGAACGCGAGTGAGGGAATCTCAAGGCTGTGACGCCGAGGCCGCCGGGGCGGGATCGCCCTGCAGCGTCCGCAGGTACGAGATGATGTCGAGGATGTCATCCTCTGAGAGCGCCGGGTTGCCGCCCTTAGGGGGCATCTGAATGCCCGTGGTGTTCTTGGGATCGGTGGGGCCGCGCCCCTGCTTGATGAACGCCAGAAGCGCCTCGTCGTCGAGAGACTTGATGAACTCGTTCTTCGCGAGCGCCTTGCCGTTGCCCTTGATGCCAACGCCCTCGCGCCCGTGGCACGCGATGCAGGTCTGGTGGAACAGCGCGTTGCCGCTGGCGATGTACGCCGCGAGGTCGGCATCGCCCCCCGCCGCGGCCAGCGCCTTTTCCTTCGCATCGGCCGAGACAACAAGGGCGGGAGGCGTCCACGCCGGCAACCCCGGCATCCGCCGCGGATCCTGAAGCCCCCGCAGGTACGCGACAGCGCGAGCAATGTCGTCTCCGGTCAGGGCGTCGTTCCCGCCCTTAGGTGGCATCGCCACTTTGGTGGTGTTCATCGGGTCAGTGGCGTCGCGGCCGCGGATCACAAAGGCCGCCAGAGCGGCGTCATTCAGGTCCGCCACGAAGTCGCTGTGGACCAAGTCCTTGCCCAGCCCCGTCTTCCCACGACCACCCGCGCCGTGGCACGAAGCGCACGATGTCAGAAATACATCGCGGCCCGCGGACGCCAATTCCCTCTCCAGCATCGGCTGCGCGGGGAGCGCGGCGAGCCGGAGATTCCACGCGGGCAGCGGCCGCGGCGTCAGCCACGTCATCACGTTGACCAACCCAACCGTGGCGACCACCCACACCGTCACGCATGCCAGTGACGCGGCCATCGCGAGCCCGAGAGCCATCAGCTCATGCGCGGGCCCTCGCCCAGGATTGAGTGGCAAGACTTGAACTGTGGAGGACTCCGTCATCGGTGGCTCCAGTAAACAGGATATGTAGATATGTA
>CAYZFW010000599.1:0-1931 GCA_964477615.1 uncultured Phycisphaeraceae bacterium
GTGTCCCCGCCTCCCTCCTCTCCCCCCCACCGCTCACCGCCGAGCCGCCCATCCGAAAAGCCCGTCACCCATGAGCAAGTTCCTCCGCAAGTACAAGCAGTGGATTCTGGTCGTCGGCGGCTGCCTTTTGATGGTCGCGTGGCTGTTCCCGCAGGCGCTGCAGCAGTTCGGCTCGATGGGGTTCTCGACCACCATCGCCCGGTACGAGGGCGGGAAGCTGACCGGCAAGGACTACTACGACGCTCAGCAGGAGATCCGCGCCATCACGGAGATCACCCCCTTGCTGCCGATGGCGCTGGGCCTTTCGGACGGGCGGAGCCTCAACGGCAACGCCGTAGAACACTGGCTGCTGCTTGTCAAGGAAGCCCAGAAGGGCGGCTGGATCGGCGGCCCGGGCGACGGGCAGGCGCTGCTGGATGAGATGGCCCCCGCGGTGGCCCAGCGCCAGCAGATGTTCGGCGTCAGCGGGCTGACGCTTGAGCAGGTCAAGGCTCAGTTGGAACAGTCACGCCTCGGCGCCATGGCGGGTCACACCGAGAAGTGGGCCGATACGACGCTGGCCCGCGCCGCAGGCGTGCTGCGGATGGTCAGCGCGACGCGCTCGATGGGCATCTCGCTCTCGGGCAAGGAGTCGGCGCTGTTCGCGTGGGAGCTGTACGACGCCGCGGTGACGGACCTGGCCCTGGTGCCCGCCTCCGCCGTCGCAGCTGAGGTGACTGCGCCTGACGATGCGCGTCTCGCCGCCCACTTCGAGAAGTTCAAGAGCGTCCGCGCCGGCACAGGGGAGTTCGGCGTGGGCTACCTGCGCGACCCCGCCGTGAAGGTGGAGTGGCTCTCGCTGGCCCGTCAGGCGGTGATCGATTCGATGACCGCCGACCCGATTGAGGTCAACAAGTTCTGGCGGCAGAACAAGGCGCGGTTCGGTGAGAACTTCACCGAGGTGAAGGCCAGCGTCGAGGCCGAGTACAAGCGCCAGGCGGGCGAGAAACTGCTCGAGAAGGCCCGCGAAGCGATCACGCGTCACACGCTCAAGGCCTCCGCCGGTGTCGAGACCGATGGGAAGTACAAGAAACTGCCCTCGGACTGGGCAACAAAGATGCCCTCGCTGGAGTCGTACGCCGAGGCGGCCCGGGCCGCACTCGATCTGCCCGGGGCCTCGGGCATGGTGATCGTGAACGCGACCGACCACCGCTTCCGTTCGATGAGCGAACTGCGGGAACTGGCGGGCATCGGCACCTCGGGCGGTCGGATCGGCGATGCGCAGTACGTGGTGTTCCCGCAGGCCGCCGTGGAGGTGCGTGAACTCACCCCAGGTCCGATGCTGCACCACACGCAGGTGGGCGTGCTGCACGGCCCGCTGATGGACCCGATGCAGAGCAACGAGTACTACTTCCGCGTGGTCGAGTCGCGCCCCGAGAGCGCGCCCGAGAGCCTCGCCGAGGTGTTGGACAAAGTGAAGGCCGACATCGCGGCGATGGACGGTTACGAGGTGCTCAAGAACCAGGCCGATGCGTACAAGCAGCGGCTCGCGGCCAAGGGCATGTCGGACGTGCTGACGATCCCCGGCGTGCGCACGGCGCTCGACGCGGTGGTGCGGCGCGAGTACATCACCGAGAGCGACCAGAACACGCCGCTGTCCATCCGCGAGATGGACACCAAGGCGGTGCGCGACGCGGTCATGAACCTCGCGGAAGCGTGGGACCCCAAGGCCGATGTCGCCGCCATGCCCGCGGCCGACCGCTGCGTAGCGGTGCCCGACCCCGCGTCGAAGAGCCTCGTGCTGGGCCTCGTCAAGGCCCGCCGCCCGCTGACCACCGAGCGACTCGCTTCGTCCGACAACGAGGTGCAGGGGTACGCCCGCCAGCGTGTGCTGAGCGCTTCGCGTGGTGTCGATCCGTTCTCGTTCGAGGCCGTTTCGGCCCGGATGGGTT
>CAYZFW010000600.1:0-1931 GCA_964477615.1 uncultured Phycisphaeraceae bacterium
CGGAGAGCATCCGCTGGTGGAACGCAAAGATCTTCGCCGCCTCGGCCCCCAGCGACTGCTCGGCCTCGACCTTGGACTTCTCAAGGTCCAGCCGCGCAGCATCAAGCGCGGCGTCCAAGCGCGCCTTCTCAGAGACAACCTGCGATTCGGGGATGGACCGCTTGGGCACCCGGATGCGGACATCATCAAGCAGGAACACCCGCCCAATGGCGATGCCGGAAGACACTGGGATGCCGCGGAACTCTTGCATAGGAACAGTCGTAGCCTCGGGCGCGGCGGAGCCACGCGAAGGCGTGGCCCGGTCGGGCGCGGGGGACGGGGTCGGGGGGCAGGAGTTTAGCGGGAACCCGGGAAACGGGGATTGCCTGCGGAAACGCAGAAAATCGCCGCTCAGACCTGGAAGGTGATGGCGGTGTCGTGTACCGGCGTCTGTCGCTTGGGCGATTGAGAGTCGCGGTCGTCAATCACCGTCATGCGAATCACTCTCCCCGATCGTCTTCTCGAAGATAATCAGGTTGCTCATGCGGTCCTGGTCCCAGCGGATGCCGACGATGTCGTAGCCGTCGGCGATACCGAAGTGCAGAAACGGGCGGATGTGGTTGTCGCACTCGAAGCGGAGCGTGTGGTACCCCTCGGTGTTGGCCCAGTCTTCCGCGGCGTGCATCAGTTGCGTCGCGATCCCTGAGCGGCGCATCTCCGGCACTACCCCGACCAGCCACGAGAAGTGCACACTGGGCTTGAGTTCCATCCCCGCGTAGAACCCCACAGCGTCTCGCCCCATGCGGGCGACCTGGATGAGCGGGTTGTTCCGGCCCTTCAGACGACGGCGGATCCAGTCCGCGTCACGCTCGGGTCGGAAAATCTGGTTGTACAGATGCCCGATCAGGTCGAGATCAGCGGGATTGATGCGATCGATGATGGCGTCGGCCATGGCTGCCCCACTGACTCGCGGCGTCCCGGTGACGGCGCACGATAGACTCGTGAACCCGTCATCGGCTGGGGGGCCGCGATTCGATCAGCGGCGGGCTGTCATGTCCCGCCGACCCGGTTGTCCCATCTTCCGGGTGTCTTTATCCCTGCGCTCGCTCCACGATCGTCCGGAAGCCGCGCGTCTCCGCAATGTGATTCGTCGTCGGACGGTTGCGGTTGCATGATTCCACGAAAACGCCCGGCGTGCGCCGGTCAGAGCGTTTCAATCGTGTGAAATGATGCCCCAAGATCAGGCGGACGCCGATTTGTGTCCGAGAATGCAGGGTGGTTGGGCGGTCTTAGCCGGAGCGGTATGAACATGCACGCTCGACGGGTATGAGATAGGGGAGTAGTTCCCTAGGCGTGCGTGACAGACCCGGGTGAGGGTGAAAGAAAGCACCGAAGCCCGTGGCGGACTTCGGTGGCACGGATTGCCGTTGGTTTGTGGGGGAGGGAACTCGGCTTGGAGAGCCGACTCACCCTTGGCTCAGGCGCGGGACTGGTACGAGCCGTCGGTGGTGGAGATCTTCACACGCTCGCCCTCGTTGATGAACGCCGGCACGCGGGTCTTGAGGCCGGTGTCCATCGTCGCTTCCTTGAGCTGGTTCGTGGCGGTCGCGTTCTTGACG
Source organism: uncultured Phycisphaeraceae bacterium (assembly GCA_964477615.1). GTDB lineage: Bacteria > Planctomycetota > Phycisphaerae > Phycisphaerales > UBA1924 > JAFLCM01. The sequence continues at coordinate 1,599 of CAYZFW010000600.1, forward strand.
CCCGGCTGCGTCTCGGCGACGACCAGTTCCACCGACGCGGGCAGTTCCAGCATCAGGGGCTTGCCCTCGTGCATCAGCACGATGGTCTGGGCGTTGGGGGCGAGGAAGGGCATCTGCTCGCCGCAGACGCTCTCGGGGATCTGGATCTGCTCGAACGACTCGGTGTCCATGAAGATGTAGAAGTCGCCTTCCTGATAGAGGTACTCCATGTTGACGCGGTCGACAGTCGTCACGTCGATCTGGTCGTCGGAGGCGAGGCGCTTCTCGATGTACGCGCCGTTCATCACGTCGCGCAGCTTCACCTGGATGAACGCACGGAGGTTGCCCGGGGTG
>CAYZFW010000601.1:0-1929 GCA_964477615.1 uncultured Phycisphaeraceae bacterium
GCGGCGTGAAGAGACGGAGGCCAGCGTTGCTCCACAGGTTCACGTCCCAACCTGACGGTGCCGTTGAAGCGCTCGTGCTGAACGCGCCGCTGACCACGTTGAGGTACACGCCGTCGACGGTGGATGGGATGTTGATGTTCACAACACCGCTATAAACGATGACCGCATGTGCGCTCCCAATCGCCGCCAGCGGCACTCCGACCGCGAGCAGGTGAACCGCGAGCCGCTTCATCGAGATCGCCATACGCGCCTCCGAAAGTGAGAGCGAGGGATGTGAAAAAGAACAGGGGCGGCCGCTTGGGCCGCCCCTGTCGGGAATCGAATCAGGGTCTTGCACGGATCCGCCCGACGGTCTGGGTCGATGCGGGATCAGGCAAGACGGTCCGACGCGAGCCGGATTAGCGGCGGCGACGGATGCCAGCGAGACCGGCGACAGCCAGGAGGCCAGCGGCGCCGGGGGTGGGAACGCCGGCCTGGATGCCGACGCCAGCCTGGTCTTCCCAAGCGTAGTCAACGATCACGCCGTTGCCGGTGGCAGCGGGGTTGGCGAGGTTCAGGCGGACCCAGCCGAAGTGGATCGTGCTGGTCGACTCGCGGAACAGACGCATGCCGACGATCACGCCGGTGCCCGTGGGGGCGTTGGTCGTGGCGCCGATGAGGAAGGTGGAAGTGCCGTCGATCAGGGTGCCGGGGGCGAGGTTCGCGGCGTTGGTGCCGGAGCCGACGACGCCGTTGTCAGCGCTGGCGGCGTTGCCGTTGGGGAAGGTGCGCCACGTGGAGGCGGACACCCACACGTTCAGGTCCCAACCCGCGGTCGTGCCGCCGGTGCCGCCGGTCGCGCCGGTGGTCATGTTCAGGTAGAGGCCGTCGAAGGTGGCGGGGATGGCGTGGTTGACAACGCCGCTGTACACGACAGCAGCCGAGGACGACGAGGCAGCGATGCCAACGCCAGCAACCGCGAGCGCGCCGACATAACGATTCAGCTTCGAAAGGATCATTCTTCCTTCTCCTAATTCTTCCCTATGCCACCGCGGCTCACACAAGCACGCAATGGACAAAGAGGTGACGTGTCGATCCGATGAACCCGTCTCCGGACACCAACGGTGCCCTCCCTCGAGACGGACTCAGTACACAAAGGTACCCCGAATTCAGGTTGTGGCAAGAGTTTTTGCCAGAGCCTGAGTCGAATTTTGGCGGATTTCTACCACTCCCGCCCTTGCAGTCCACGAGAAGTCTGCCTATCCAGCCCAAAGATGACAGCAAAACGCAGCCATCGCCTCACAAAATGAGCAGAACACCCCGATCTGCCGCACAGTCGACAAAACTGGGTATCCAAAGATTGAATGAAATTTCTGACCGTCCGACATCGGAAACCCCCCAAAGTCCGAGGGTTTTCGGACTCGAACCCCCCCATCCGCAACCACCAGACGCTCCACTCACCCCTCCAGACGCGTCCGAGCGTTGTCCAGCACGTTCATGAAGTTGATGTACGAGTCGTACGGCGAGTCGTAGGGGTTGAAGTACTTGTGGACATCCCCGTCCGCGAACCACTTCGTGCACATGTAGTAGAAGTGGTCGCTGGTGGTCAGCTTCCGCCAGTCGCCCAGCAGGAACCCCAGCTGCTTCGCCCGCTCGGCGTTGCCGCTCTTTTTCGCGTCGGCGTACGCCTGCTTGATGGGTTTCTCGAGCTTGTACGTCTCGGCCAGGGCGTTGGACTGCATCGCGTTGCCCAACCACGCCGAGAGATCGCGCTCCGTGTCTGCCCATGAGATCATGTGCGGGACGTCGTAGGTTCCGACCGGCTCGAAGTTTGTCAGGGCCTCCGAAACCGTATTGAAGTGGTTCTCCCCGGGGTACATGTCGAACATCTTGGCGGGCAGGTCTTCGAGGAACTGGAAGATGCCCGTATCGGCCCACTGGTGCTCGCCG
>CAYZFW010000602.1:0-1926 GCA_964477615.1 uncultured Phycisphaeraceae bacterium
GGCGGTGACGGGCGATTCTGCGGCGAGGCGCTCGCCCATGCGCTCGCGGACAGCCTGCACGTTCATGCCGAAGACGGTGCTGGCGGGGCTGGCGAAATAGACGTGCTCGAAGACGCAGTGGGCGAGGCGGGGCGCGGGGTCGGCGAAGCGGCGCGACTTCACACCGGAATCGTCGATGGTGACAATTTCCCCGGGCTCGATCTCGCGGACGACGCTGCCGCCGATGACCTCGATGGCGACGGTCTCGGAGGCGACGACGTGCCCGCCGTGAGGCCCGCGCCCCAGGACGAGCGGACGCCAGCCCCACGGGTCGCGGGCGACCTCGACGCGGTTGTCGTAGAGGAACACGAGGCTGAAGGCGCCCTTCAAGCGGCGCAGCGCCATGGCGAGGGGATCCCTCCCGGTGGCACCGGCTTCCAGCCGGTGATCTGCGGGCCCTTTGTCACAATGCGCAACGAGCTGCAGGATCACCTCGGTATCGCTGGAGGTGTTGAAGGCGTGGCCGTGCTCTTCGAGTTCAGTCCGCAACTCCGCGGCGTTGACGATGTTCCCGTTGTGCCCGATGGCCATCGAGCCGTGGCGGAAGAAGCACGTGAAGGGCTGGGCGTTGAGGCGGCTGGAGGCGCCGGTGGTGGAATAGCGGTTGTGCCCGATGGCCCCGCCGACAAGCTTGGGACGGTTGTGCGCGTGGGCGTCCAGTCGCGCGAGGGTCTGGGCATCGAACACCTGGGCGACAAGCCCCATATCAGCGTGCCGCTCGATCCCGGTTCCGTTGGTCACGGCAATCCCGGCCGACTCCTGCCCGCGGTGCTGCAGGGCGTAGAGGGCGAAGTACGCGAGTCGCGCCGGGTGAGGCTCACCCCACGTGGCGAAGACGCCGCATTTTTCGCGGGGGTTCTGGTCGTCGCTTGGTCTGGCGGAGTGGTTCATGTCGGATTCACGCTGCAGAATCCGGTCGAGAATCGCCGGATCAACTCTGAAACTCAACTGCCGCAACTGCGCGATGGTCTCGGCCAGACGAAGGAGGCCACGCTCGGACGCGAGCCCGATGACTCCAAGCGTACCCCTGACGAGGAGCCCGTGAGATTCCGCGAACGCACGGGCCGCGGCGTCATCGATCAGCAGCAAGTCCGCGTGCAACTCAATCGCCAATCCGATGGCATCGGCCTCGCCGGCGTGGATCCGCGGCGCGACGATTGGATGTGCGGGTGGACGGACCTCCACCCATGCCGGCGGACTGGTCGCCCATGCACGCACGGCCGCCGGCGTCCTTGAGTGCTGCAGTTCCGCGACGACTGCGGGCGGAATCACCACGCGCCCGAACAACTGATGCAGCACGTCCGCTCGTCCCAACTGGACGAGATAGTTGATCGGCGTTGTGTCGGAGATCACGATCAACGCACCACCAGCCGCCGCAGCGCTTCAAGGTCGGCGTCGTGTTGTGCGATGGTGATCGGGTGGTAAACGCCGTGGGCCTTGAGGACGCGATCGACCTCCAACCGGCTCAGCCCCAGCGCGGCGGTGAGTTGCACGTGGGAAATCACTTCGCGCCGGTACAGGTCGACCAGCGCTGCCTCTTTGATCGTTTCCGACACATCCGGCCCCAGCGAGGCGACAACCTCCTGAATCGACGACGGAAGATCAAAGGAAACGGTCATGGGATCGCTCCATGGAAATCGCAAACCCGGTTCGGGCACTTCAGAGATGGGTGGATTGTAGGGGTTCATTCGGTTCAAGCCCCGGGCGTCGGACACGCCCGATCCCGACGCTCCGGTGCTCATCCTTCCATCGACCGTACAGGCTGAGCCGGCCGCGTTGACTTCGCCCTCCATCCCCCCCATAATCCCTCCCCCAATTCAGCCCGGATCCAAGCCCCCGGTTCCACGTGAGAACCGAGACCAGCACGCCCGGACCGCAGCCGCGGCC
>CAYZFW010000603.1:0-1925 GCA_964477615.1 uncultured Phycisphaeraceae bacterium
GTCAACCGCGCCGGCGAGCGCCGACCGGTTTTGTCACGCCGCGCGAAGTTCGCCGCGATTGCCGGCTGGGCCTTCTGGTCCGGTGTCCTTGTGGGGGTCGGGGTGTGGCGTGAAGGGGCGTGGCCACCGTGGGTGAGTTGGAAGGCCGCGCTGCTCCCCGCCTTGCTCGGCCTCGTCTTCCTCCACTTCGGCCGCGGCGTGATCGCGCTGAACATCCCCGCCGCAACCCGCGCGGCCATGATCCAGCGAGCCGGCGCTCTCTGGCTCACCCTCTACGGCGCCGCCTGGCTCCTCTACCAGTCACACCACCTCGAAGCGGCCCTCATGGCCGCGCTCGGCATCTTCGGCCTGCTGGGCATGACCCTCCTCCGCGGCGTCTTCGACCTCGCCGAACGCCCCATCGGCTACCTGCGCTGATCCAACCCCATCACGGCAGCGGTTCCGACCACGCCGCCGGCACCTCACGGAACACCCGTGCCGACCCGTCGAACATCGCCGCGTTGAACGCCAGCCGGTTCTCGTGAATAAACCCCACACGCGCAGGGCTGTGCGCCGGATTCCGAAAGTCAATCACACTGCTCGTCCGCGTCGGCGGCGGCTGCCCCGGCCCCTGCACCGGCGGCGTTGAGTCAATCAGCAGAGCCGCATTCACCGGCTGCCGCACCCGGTCAAACCGCACCGCGGCGGGCGGCCGTCCCACAGGCGGAACCACATCAAAGTTGTCAGGGTCCCCCGCCGCCCCCGCGTGCCCCGTCGCGTTCATCGCGTACGTCCGCGTCATCCCCGCGCCAAACGCCACCCGCGCCTCCGGGCACACCAGCGCCGACGCCGTCGTGTACTGCTCCGCGCCGCCCGAGGCGGTGTTCCCCTCGCGCCCCGAGCCCGCCTGCACCACGAGCGCCCAGTTGGGCAACGACGCATAAGGCTGCCCGATCGCCGGCCCAACTCCGCCGTGGTCATCCGCGTACGCCCGGCAGATCACAAAGCACTGCCGCAGATTGGAGAGACACACCGCCGACCGCCCCGCCCGCGCCGCTCCGGAAAGCGCCGGCAACAACACCGCAACGAGCACCGCGATCACCGCGATCACGACGAGCACCTCAGTCAGCGTGAACGCCGAGCGAGCACCCCGTGTGACATCCCAAACTCTCACACCTTCACCGCAGGAGGCTCCTGCGCCGCGATGAGATCAAAGACCTCCTGCGCCGACGCCGCCCCGTACACCTTGTTCCGGAAGTCCTCCACCGTCATCAGACGGCTGATCTTCGCCAGCGCCTGGATGTGGTCGCTCGTGCGGTCGAGGGGGCTCGCCAGCAGCACAATCAACTTCACGGGTTTGGCATCGATCGATTGAAAATCAATCGGCGTCGCCGGCTTGCCGATGGCCATCGCCAGGTTGGGGATCCCCTCGCACTTGCCGTGCGGGATCGCCAACCCGTGCCCGATCCCGGTCGTCCGCGTCGTCTCGCGGGCCCACACGGCGTCCTTCAGCGTCTGCGCCTTGGTGATGCGGCTCTCCGCCGCGAGCGCATCGACAAGTTCCTCGATCGCCGACTTCTTGTCCGTCGACGCGAGCGGGACCCTGATGCTTCCGACGGTGAGAATATCGAGGAGGTTCATGAGGTCGTGGATTCGAGAAACGCTCGCATGCGCGGCGGGGTGTGCGGAAGAGTGTGCATGGTAGTCGCGGCGGCGGGCCGCTGCCGGACACGTCAACGCAGCAGCGCCGCGTACGACCCGTCCGTGTACGCCTCGGGCGGCTCGCCCGGGCCGCCCTGCGGCAGGTGCTGGTGCTCACGCTGCACCTTGAACATATGCCACTTCGCCGCCCACCGAGCCTGCTCCCCGTTCTCAGCAGGATCAAGCGAGCACGTCGAATACAGAATCGCCCCCCGCTGCCTCCCTCCACCGCCCGCCTTTAGCAG
>CAYZFW010000604.1:0-1925 GCA_964477615.1 uncultured Phycisphaeraceae bacterium
CGCTCCCGACGCCCGCCGCCGGGCGCAGCGTCGCTCCCGGCGACGAGCGGTACTTCTTCGCCGTGGCCACGACCAAGCCCGGCGCCTCCGCCGCGGCCCAGAACCGCTTCGGCCTCTACCTCACCATCTCCGACGAGACCTTCGCCGACACCACCTTCAACGAGCCGGTCCTCCCCCGCTACGCCGGTCAGTACGTCAGCGGCACCATCCAGATCTCGCCACTCTTCCGCGCCGCCTGCCCCACAGACATGGACGCCAGCGGCCGCACCGACACGCCCGACCTCGTCGCCTTCCTCGCCCGCTTCGGCACCACAACGCTCCCCTACAACAACGGCGACTTCAGCGGCGACGGCCGCGTGGGCACGCCCGACCTCGTGAAACTGCTCTCCCGCTTCGGCAGCGCGTGCGAGTGAGGCACCGGGCCCGGCCCGTTTCGCCAAGTCAGCCGCGCCGCTTGCCCAGCACGGCTTCGACGGCACGCCGGGCCGTGTCCATCTCGAACCCGCGCCGGGCCAGCGAGCCCATCACGCGCTGCCGCACCTTCGCCGCGTCCGTCCCCGGCGAGATGGTCCGCACACGCCGCCTGACCAGGCTCACGGCGTCCTCGAACGCATCGCGCCCCTCCAGCACCGACGCCGTCGCGGCTTTCGCTCGCTCGTCGTCGATCCCAGCGGCCCGGAGCTTGGAGCGCAGCAGCCGCGCGCCCGCGGGTTTCCTCGCCGCGATGGACCTCGCCTTGGCGTGGGCGAAGGCCTCGTCGCTCACCAGGCCGAGGCGCTCGAAGTCCAGCGCCACGCGCCGGGCGTCCTCGCGGCTGGCCCCCTTGCGCACCAGCGAATCCACCAGCCCCTTGGCGCTGCACATCGACCGCGCGACGCGGCGCAGCGCCTGCGAGCGCAGCCGGTCCGCCGCGGCGAACCGCGCGATCTCCGCCGCGAGCGCCTCGTCGATGACCATGCCGACCTTGACCTTGAGCCGGTGGGCCGAGACCTCGTCCACCGTGCCGACGACGCGCCGACCGCACTTGATGGTGACGCGGGAGGGGTCGCGCACGCCGCGTTTGATCTGGGTGATCGCCTCGCCGATGCACGAAGCGGGATCGTCCGGCGGCCTGGGGCCGCGCGCTCGGCGCCCGCGTCCATCGCCGCCGCCAAACGCACCCTGTCCGCCGCGGCGGGCCACGGGTTACGACTCCAACTCCATGAGCATCTGCGAGATCTCGCTCGCGGCCTTCGCGTTGCCGTCGCGGGTGGCGCGGGACAGCCCGTCGCGCAGCACCGCGAGCGCGTCATCGAGCCGGTCGCCCACGTGCAGCGTCTTGGCCTTGTGGTAGTAGGCGTAGTGGTACTTGGGGTCGAGTTTGAGGCACGTATCGAACCAGTGCACCGCCGCGGGGGTGTTGCCCGCCTTGATGTGCTCGTGCGCCAGCATGTACGCGACATCGGCGTCGCCCGGATCGGCGGCGTGGAGCTTCTCGAGTTGAGAGAGGCGCGACATCGGCTGATGCTAGGACGGCGCGGTCGCGGGACGGCTCTCGACGCCGTGGGGCGCTCGGGGAGCACTGAAGTCGTCGGAACGACTTCAGTGTCACGGGGAATGGGCATTGATACAACCCCGCCGACGAGGCACGCGGGAACGTCGGCGGCCGCCGCCCCGGTGGGACGGCGCAGGCAGGCGGTGCTGATGCGAGCGCCCTCTCTTGCGATGCGGGCTTGCGGCGACACCCACGGGGAGGGAGCGGTCGGTGGGGGTGTTGCAGCGGCCCTTGCGACTGTTCGCGCTGAACCATGAAAAGCGGACGGCATCACGCTGAAGTGCGGCGTTCAACGCCCCCAACCGGGGTGGCAACCCATCTCGCGCCCGCCGACCGGCTACGGACCGTCAGAGCTCAGGCTACAAGTGCCACGGGGCGGGGACATCGACAC
>CAYZFW010000605.1:0-825 GCA_964477615.1 uncultured Phycisphaeraceae bacterium
CTCGCGTGGCTTGGGGCCTTTGAGGTCGAGTGAAGCGCCGGCGCGGGTGACGCGGATGGTCGTCTCGCTTTCGCCGCTGGCGAGCCAGGCGGGGCGGAGATGGGAGATTTCGGTGGTTGGTTTGCCGTTGATCTCGGTGATGGTGTCGCCGGGTTGTACGCCGAGCGCTTCGGCGGCGCTGGCGGGGGCGACGCGCTCGACCTCCAGCGTGCCGGGTTTCATGACGACGCCCATGCGCTGGGCCGGGCCTTCCTGGCTGGTGAACTTCACGCCGACCTGCGCGAGTTCCTTCTCGGCGTCGAAGGCCCAGGGCTCGCGGGTCCAGGTCTCGAAGGCCTGAATCCGGTGCTTGGGGAGGTACTTCTCGAGTCGCTGCATGAAGAGCGCCGGCGTGGGGCGATCGGTGGCGCTCCAGCGCGGGTCGTTGTAGAAGTCGCGCATGAACTCGTCGAGCGTGTTGGGCTTCGCGGGGTCGTCCTCGCCGGTGCGCTTCAGCGTGCTGACGCGGGAGGTCTCGGCGGCGTGGGTGCGGATCGCGGCGTCGAGCCAGCACGCCAGCAGCCACCCGCCCTGATAGACCAGATCGTTCGAGTCGCGGTCGCCGTGCATGCCCTTGGGGCCGGCGTCGGTGATCGACCAGTGCCCGCGCGCGGGGGTTCGCTTTGCGTTCTCGGTGCGGAGGGCGATGCCGTCTTCGATTTCCTGCGCGGGGATGAGCCCGAGGCGGGTACACACCTGCGTGGCGTAGTAGTCGGTGAAGCCCTCGTGCAACCAGCGCATGTCGGACACGCTGCCGATGGCGAGGGTGTTCCGGCCCCACAGGTG
>CAYZFW010000605.1:835-1916 GCA_964477615.1 uncultured Phycisphaeraceae bacterium
GGATCATCTCGTGGGCGATGGTGTGGATGGCGGGGACGGGGTTCGCGCCGAGCTGCTGCGGGTCGAGAACGAAGTGGATCGTGTTGACGCCGACGGTGGCGGAGGTGGAGCCCGAGCCGGGGACACCGGCGCGGAAGGCCATGACGAAGCGGTCACTCGTATTGGTGCCGAAGAGCCTCACGGCGTAGTCGGCGATCTTCTCAAGGGGGTCGCGCAGGGCGGCCTGCATGTCCTCGCAGCCGGGGGCGAAGAGTGCGGAGATGTCGAGGCCTCGGGCGGAGAAGGACGGGCCTTTCCAATCGCCGAAGGGGATGAACTCGGTACGTTCGATGACGGAGACGGGCGCGTCGTACCAGGGCCCGCCGGGGCGCTGATCGGCGGCGAGGGGCCAGGGGGAGATGAGCCGCTGATCGGGCGGGCCGAAGACGCTGAGGAAGAGTCTGGACGGACGGGCGTTCTCGGGCGCGACGATGAGCGTGTGGGCGATGAGCATCGAGTGCGCGGCGCCGAAGGTGGGGACCATCTCGAGGCCGCGTTCGTTCTCCATGGCGGCGCGGACGCCCTCCGTGGGGACGCGGTAGCGGAGGCGGAGGGTGCGGGCCTCGCGCGGCGGCTGCACCTGCCACACCCAGGCTTCGGGCGTGTGGGACCAGGTCAGCGTCGGCCCGTCGGCGGCGAAGTCGTGCGCATGGGGCGCGGTGACGAGCATGTCGCCCGCGAGCACCGGGCGGTGCATGCCGAGGAACCCCGGCGGGCGGTTCATGACGAGGTTGAGTTTTTCGGGGAGGGGCTCGTCGGACTCGAGATTGGTCAGAATTTCCACCACCGGCTGCTTGCCCGCATCCGTGGGGAGAACGCGGATCGTGGTCCACTGGACAACGTCGGCGATGGCGGAAGCGTGGGCGGCGAGAAGTGCGGCGACGAAGAATATGGGCTGGCGCATCGTGGTCCTCGGCGTGCAGATGATGATCGGCACGCACGGACGCGCGAGAGTGGGTTCCCCGTCAACCGATGGGCAAGGCCGAGGTGATCACTGGCAGACGGTGCCGAACGCGGCGAGGAACTTCACCAGGTCGGCGGT
>CAYZFW010000606.1:0-1911 GCA_964477615.1 uncultured Phycisphaeraceae bacterium
TGCACAAGTACGCCATCCAGATGACCGTCGCCGACTCGCGCGACGGCGCGCTCTCGGGCTCGACGCTGCGTGAAGCGTGCTCGTGGGGCAAGGTCGATGTGGTGCACGAGCAGATGGTCTTCGGCGAGATCTCCGCCCTGTTCCCGCTGCTCGCTTCTGATGCCTTCCACCGCGGGCAGTGGAAGAAGCGCAAGGGCTTCAAGTTCGCCGACCTGTTCGAGAAGGGCGACGGCGTCCCGTCGTTCATGAAGGGCGGGTCGCGGAAGATGGCGACGCGGTAAGGCGCAGCGAGAACGCATAGTGTGGTCTCATCAAGCCCCGTGCGCGAGCGCGGGGCATTTTCATTCTGGGTGATGAACTCGTGTCCGCGCACTTGGTATCAGCGAATGCCGGAGAGATGCAACCTGTGTGCCCTAGCATTGCGCCATGCGGCACCTGACTCATCGCAAGTTTTGGCGAATAGTCGTTCACTGTGGGATCGGCGTGTCGCTCGCTACCATCGTCGCTCAGGCTGCGGGGCTTCTCGCCACCACGAGCGTGTCCTTCGCCGCGATGCAGCCCGACGAAGCGCCGGGTTCCTACACCGTTGCGAATGACTTGGTGGTGGACTGGCGCGAGACTTCGGGGCCGGGGCGGCGGCAGATTTGGTGGGCGCTGGGTTCGCGCGGGGTCGCGTCGGACGGGTTCAGTGTTGGGCCGAGGAGCCTCATCGTCGGTCGCCGCAGACCGGAGCAACGTCCGCCGTGGTGGAGTCGGCTCGGCGATGCGCGCGGTATTCAAGAGGGGGTCGTCATGTTGCAGGGCGGGGGTGTGCCCCAGCAGTACGACTACGCGGTCGGCTGGCCGGTTGTGTCATTTCGATTTGAGCGCGTGGACAAGAACTCTGCGCTGATGCCGTTTGCGCCGTACGGAACGCCCAAGGGGGCCGCGCGAGAATTCTGGGTCTCGCCCACGTCGAGGTTTGCAAGAGACTCGATTGAGCCGCGGTTCGTCACATTCAACCCGATCTGGCCCGGACTCGCGGCTTCGAGCGTGTTCTGGGGTCTTGTGTCGTTCGTGGCTCACATGACGGTGCGAACCGGCATTGAACGGTCTCGACGTGCACGCGGCCGCTGCCCCTCCTGCGGCTACGACAAACGTGGCCTCGATACCAAGGCCGCGTGCCCGGAGTGCGGCGTGAGCGGGCCGACCGGACAGTCTCTTCCCTGATGTGTTCTCGGACGACTGTCCCTCGCGCAGACCCTTTCATTCCACCGCGTGAGTCCGTAGTCTGGCCCCGCCGGGCGCACTTCCGTGCTCGGGAATGAACAAGGGGACTCATCATGAGCCGTGTGTGTGCCGGGCGTGGGATGATCGAGGTTTGCGCGGCGTCCTTTGTGTCAACGTGCGCGGCGTCTGCTGTGCATGCGGGCACGCCGCCGGCGTCGCTGGTGGGGATCCAGTGGAGCGTGAACGGTTCTGTCAGTGCATCGACGCAGGTCGCGTGCGAGCAGGGCTGTGCCGACACGTCGAACTGCACGGTCGGGCCCGACGGCACGTCGCTGGCCTTCAGCGGCAGCGCGATGACCGCGACGAATCTCCAGGCCCAGCCGCAGAAGAACTGCTTTGGCGTGTGCGGCGGGGCGGCGATGCTCAGTTCGTTCGGGAGTTTCGGGGGATCGGCTTTGATCATCGCGCCGACGTCCGGCCCGTCGGCGGTGGTGTGGGCGATCGGCCACAACCTCACGTCGCAGGCCGGCGCGGGCGCCGGGCAGGTGTGCGGGGTTGGGAGTGCGAGCGGCTCCTGCGGCGGCACGGCCGCTTGGGATCTCGAGTTCGATACCGCCCCCGGCCTCACGCTCCTGACCATCTCCCGACAGCACGTCGCGCGGATTGGTTCGCACTCGGAGTGGACCGTCACGAGGCAGGGCG
>CAYZFW010000607.1:0-1901 GCA_964477615.1 uncultured Phycisphaeraceae bacterium
CCGAGCACTCCGGTCCATATGACGATGGTCAGGCACGCCAGCACGCACATGCGCATCGCGATTGAATGCGGAGTTGGCATCAACTGCTACTGCACCCTTTCGGAAACCCGCCTGCCCCCGCGTTACTCCAAACCTGCTCGGCGGGTGGCCGGGCCAAGGATACAACGCCTTGATGGGTGGCATGGTCAAGTCCTCTTGGCCATGCTCCGGGCTTATGACGTGCGGGAGTCAGAGGAGAGGAGCATGGCCAAGCGGACTTGACCACGCCACCCGAGAACATGCACGCTGCTCACGCGAGCGTCACTCCAAACTTGCTGGCGAGGGTGGTCGCGCCCTTTGACGTGTATTCCTCCGCCAGCGTATTCACAAACTCCTGCACCCCCACCGCGCCGGCGTCTTTCTGCAAGCCTCTCACACGCACCGAAACCTGCCGTGACTCCGCGTCGCGCGGGCCCACCACGGCGAGGTAGGGCACCTTCTCATCCGCCGCGGCTTTCACCTTGCCCTGGATGCGGTCGTTGCTGGTGTCCATCGTGGCGCGGAGGCCGCGGGACTTCAGCATGTTCACCACTTCCGCGGCGTAGTCGTTGGTCTTGTCGCTGATGGGCAGCACGCGGACCTGTTCGGGGCTGAGCCACAGCGGGAAGTTGCCGGCGAAGTGCTCGATGAGCACGCCGCAGAAGCGCTCCATGCTGCCGAAGGGGGCGCGGTGGATGACCACGGGCCTGTGCGGCGTGTTGTCGGGGCCGATGTACGAAAGATCGAAGCGCAGGGCCATCTGGTAGTCGATCTGCACGGTGCCGAGCTGCCACTCGCGGCCGATCACGTCCTTGACGACGAAGTCGATCTTGGGGCCGTAGAAGGCGGCCTCGCCGGCTTCCTGGCTGAACTGCACGCCGAGGGACTTCGCCGCGACGACGCACGCGGCCTCGGCCTTGTCCCAGGACTCCTTGGTGCCGATGTACTTGGCGCTGTCGGGGTCGCGCAGGCCGACGCGGACGCGGTATTCCTTCATCCCCAGCGTGGCGAAGATGGTCTTGACGAGGCTGAGGCAGCCCTGCACTTCGTCGTTGACCTGGTCCTCGGTGCAGAAGAGGTGCGCATCGTCCTGCGTGAAGCCGCGGACGCGGGTCATGCCGTTGAGTTCGCCCGACTGTTCCCAGCGGTAGACGGTGCCGAACTCGGCGAGGCGGATGGGCATGTCGCGGTACGAGTGCGCACGGCTAGCGAAGATGCGCGCGTGGTGCGGGCAGTTCATGGGCTTGAGCATGAACCCTTCGATGAGCTTGTCGTCGGCCATCACGCGGTCCTTGCTGATCGCGTCGGACTTCGTGCGCTCGTTGATCCCCGCCGCGAGGCGCGCGGCCACGCCCTCCACGCGGTTGACCATCTCGGCGCAGGTGCAGCCGGACTTGCTCAGTTCTTCCAGCGCGTTGCGCTCGATGATCGGCGCGAACTGCGAGTCCTTGTAATACGGGTAGTGCCCCGAGGTCTTGTACAGATCCAACCCGCCAATGTGCGGCGTGAACACCTCGGTGTACCCCTGCTTGCGCAGCTCGGCCCCGATGAACTGCTGCAGCTCACGGCGGATCACCGAGCCGTTGGGCGTCCAGAGGATGAGGCCCTGGCCGACCATCTCATCGATGACGAAGAGATGCTGCTGCTTGCCGATGACGCGGTGGTCGCGCTTCTTGGCCTCGTCGAGTTGGTTGAGGTAGGCGTCGAGTTCGGCCTGGGAGCCGAAAGCGGTGCCGTAGACGCGGGTGAGGCGGTCGGAGTTCTCGTCGCCGTGCCAGTAGGCGCTGGCGAGCGACATGACGCGTGCGGCACCGATGCGTCCGGTGGAGGGGACGTGCGGGCCGCGGCAGAGGTCTTCCCAGTTTTGGCCGGGCGTGCCAGTG
>CAYZFW010000608.1:0-1897 GCA_964477615.1 uncultured Phycisphaeraceae bacterium
GATGACTGCAAGAGCGGGGCCTCGCAGAGGCTGAGACAGGTCCCCGGCGCGCCAGCCCGGACCCGCATTGGCATGCGAAAAACGCGGGGCGTTCTAGCGGCCCCTGCGGGACTGCTGCCATGCGGTCCGCATGGGGTTTGGTTGGGTGTCAGAGTGGCAGTCCATGCGTCCCAATGCCCGAGTGACCATATCCCCGCCTCGGAGGCCGGAGGTTTCGCCGTGGCGGGAGCGGCGGGGAACCCCATGGAGTTCACCCACCCGTACCAACGATCACCGCCCCGTTCAGAACCGCCCACCTCTTCCGCTCATCGGCCCCCGACGCTTGCATCTCAGGGGTAAACCCGCGTCCGAATCGGCCCGATACGGACTCGATGCCCGAAGGAGCGATTGCCGTCGCTATTGAACTACTCTGCGGCGCCGCCGCCGTCTTCGCCATGCTTTACGCCGTCTCCGCCCGCCTCGGCTTCGACATCGAACTGCACAAACTCAAGGTCGAAACGATGTCACTCCGGAAGCAGTACGAGGAGCGCATCGCCCAGATCCGCGCCCTCGGCGGCAGCACGAAGATCTGAGCATCCTCGCTGGCGCCTCACCCCAGCCGCGACAACTCATCAATCAAAAGCGCATGCGCCTGCATCCCCAGCCGGAAGCAGTCCAGCTCAAACTTCTCGTTCGGCGAATGGACGCGGTCGTCCTCCAGACCAAACCCCATCAGGATCGTGTCCAGCCCCAGCTCGCCTTTCAGCAGCCCCACCACCGGGATCGACCCGCCGCTCTTGATGAGGTAGGGCTTCGTCCCCGACGCGCGCTCCAGCGCCCGGTTCGCCGCCGCCAAGTACGGCGACTCCGTCGACACCGTCCCGGGGAACCCGCCCGAGTGGTTGATGAACTCCCAGCGGAACCCCGCCGGCGTCCGCTGGTGCAGCCACACCCGGAACTTCTCGGTGATCTCCGCCGGGTCCTGATCCGCAACCAGCCGGAACGACACCTTCGCCCCGGCGTGCGACGCGATGACCGTTTTCGCGCCCTTGCTCATGTACCCGCCGTAGATCCCGTTGATCTCCGCCGTAGGCCGGCCCCACTCGCGTTCAACGCTCGTGAACCCCGCCTCGCCCACGTCCGACTCGGGCGGGAGCCCGATCGTCGCCAGCGCCTCCGCGGCGTTCACCGGCAGCCGCTTCCACTCCGCCTTCTCCGTCGCCGTCAGGTCGCGCACCCGGTCATAAAACCCCGGGATGGTGACGCGCCGGTTTGAGTCCCACAACTGAGCGAGAATCTTCGTCAATTCAGTGATCGGGTTCGCCACGCGCCCGCCCCACAGCCCCGAGTGCAGGTCCTGGTTCGGCCCGTGCAGCACGCACTCGGTGTACGAGAGCCCGCGCACGCCGTAGGTGATCGCCGGCTGCCCGCGTCCGAGCATCCCGGTGTCCGAGATCACGCAGATATCACACGCCTTGAGTTCCGCTTTGTGCGCATGCACAAACGCGTCGAGATTCACGCTCCCGGATTCCTCTTCACCTTCCAACAGCACCGTGATCTTCAGCGGCACCGCGCCCGCGGCATCCTTCCACGCACGCACCGCCTCAAGGAAGCACGCCACCTGACCCTTGTCGTCCACCGCCCCGCGGGCCACGATCCGCTCGCCCGGCACCTTGTTCTTCGGGCCCGCATCCGCAGGCCGCAGCGCCGGCTCAAACGGCGGCGACTCCCACAGTTCCAACGGCTCCGCGGGCTGCACGTCGTAGTGCCCGTAGAAGAGCACATGCGGGCCTTTTCCTGTTCCGGGTGTCGTCGCCCACACAATCGGATGCCCCGGCTTCTCCTTTGTCCCCGTCTCGCGCAGTTCCGCGGCGAACCCCGCCTCAGCAAGCTGCTTCCGCGCCCACTCCGCCGCCTT
>CAYZFW010000609.1:0-1895 GCA_964477615.1 uncultured Phycisphaeraceae bacterium
AGGCAGACTGTGACCGCCTGAACCTGCACCCCCAGACGGCCCACAACACGACCGTCCGAGGCACGCCGTTTACCGTCTCGATCGACGCCCACCCGCGCCACGGGATCTCCACCGGCATCTCGGCGTCCGACCGCGCCACCACCATCCGCCTCGCCGCCGACCCCGCCTCCACCGCCGAGGACTTTGTCAGGCCCGGTCACATCAACCCGCTGCGCTCGCGCGACGGCGGGGTCTTGGTCCGCTTCGGGCAGACCGAGGGCAGCGTGGACCTGTGCCGTCTCGCCGGGCTGAGGCCCGCCGCGCTCATCATCGAGATCATGCGCGAGGACGGCCAGATGGCCCGCCGCCCCGACCTCGACGCCATGAGCAAGAAGCACGGCTGGAAGATGTGCTCGGTCGAGCAGATCATTGAGCACCGCCTCCGCGGCGAGCGGCTCGTGAAGCGCATCGAACCCGCCGCGGGGACCACCATCCGCACCCCCGAGGGCGAGTTCACGCTGATCGCGTTCGATTCGGTGGTCGATCCCCTGCCGCAGATCGCCCTGACCGTCGGCGGCGTGGGCCTCCCCGATGCGCGGGGCGTCGTCGCCGACGACCCACGCCCGACGCTCGTCCGCATGCACCGCGGCAACCTGCTGGGCGACGTCTTCGCCGACGCCGCGTCATCAAAGGAAGGCCCCACGGCTCTGGCCCTGCGCGAATCCATGCGGCTGATCCAGAAAGAGGGCCGCGGCGCGATCGTCTATCTCCGCCCGCGCGGGGCCGTGGCGGGCGCGGACGCGCGCGACACCCTCGCGGCACGTCTTGACTGTGCCCGCTCCGGCGCACCCGCCTCCATCGGCGGTGTGAACGAGCCCGCGAGCCTCGCGGCGATGCAGTCCCCCATGCTGCAGCGCGACTTCGGCATCGGCGGCCAGGTGCTCCGCGAACTCGGGCTCTCCAAACTCCGCCTGCTCACCAACCACCCGCGCGATCTGCCCGGCCTCGACGCCTTCGGACTTGAGATCATGGACCATGTGCCGCTACGATGGTGACGACGAGGCGCGAAACGAGCGCCGCCCCAGCCCGTCGGCCCGGTCACGCCGACGGCACTCGCTTCAAGGCCAACGCTTCACGGCGAAGCCAAGAAGACGAGCACACCAAGGCGGCGCAAGACCCAGCGCCCGACGCCGGACGCGGGCCGAGCAATCGGCACGCCGGGCGAAACACAGGAGGTTCGCTCCGAACCCCCTGAACCCCCGACCACCATCCGGTGAAACGGCCCCTGCGAAGGGGCCGTTTTTCATTGTGACGCGAGCGACCGCCCCCAAAATCCAAGCCCCATCGCCCGCTTGGCCATCATCAAAGTCTCTTCCGCCACGGCGTTCGCCCGCGCCGTCCCCGCCTTGATGATGTCGATCACCACGTCGTCCCCGCCCGCCTTCTCATACTCGGCACGCCGCGCCCGCATCGGTTCCAGCAGCGCGTTGATGTTCTCCGCGAGTTCCTTCTTCACGTGCCCGTCACCGATGTTGTCGCCCTCGCTGTAGCGGCGTTCCAGTTCCTTCACGCGCCCCTCGTCCTTGATGAACGCGCGGACGAAGTCAAACAGCGAGTTCGTGATGTCGCCCTTGTCGGTGAGGCCCTGGCGTCCGGTGGTGATCTTGCCGATCTTCTTCTCAACCTCCTTCGCCGGGTCGCTCAGGAAGATCGCGTTGCCGAGGCTCTTGGACATCTTGTTCTTGCCGTCGATGCCCGGCAGCCGACCGACGCGCCCCACCTTCGCCTCGGGGATGGGGAACACGCCGCCGGCCTTGACGTGGTCCTGCGGCTCGACGCGGTTGCCCACGCCGCAGTAGAGCTGGTTGAACTTCAGCGCCACGTCGCGGCACATCTCGATGTGCGCCACCTGATCC
>CAYZFW010000610.1:0-1884 GCA_964477615.1 uncultured Phycisphaeraceae bacterium
ACGTCGAGCCTTCGACGCTCACCGTCAGGTCCGTCGCCTCGCTGGTGCCCTCGGGTGGCGGGGCCTGGAAGCGCACGCTCTTCTTCGTGTTCAGCCAGTCGGCTAGACGCTGCTGCCGCTCGCTGATCTGCCGCCACGCCGACGCGGGGTCGGGCAGGTGCAGCAGACCCGCACGGAAGACAAAGTCCTCGTACTGATCCAGGCTCATCTCGGCGTCCTGCGCACTCGCGTTGGTGGGGTACTGCGTCCCCACCCAGCGCAGCTTCCCCGACGCCGACCGCTCCATGAAGCGGCCCATCAGCGGCGCGTTCGCCGCCGAGAACTTCGCCAGTTTCCCCGAGTCCACGCGGCTCTTCCGCTTCGTGTTCGTCTCGGCCCAGAACGAGATCCGCACGTCGATGGTCTCGACCAGGTGCGTCATCAGCGGGCTGAGATACGCGAGCTGCTCGTCGCTCGCCGTCTCGAAAAACACGTCCTCGAGTTCCTCGCTCATCGGCTGCCAGAACGGGTTCCCCCCCGCGCGCAGCACCGCCTCATACACCGCTCGCACCCCCGGCATCGATTCCGGCCCGCCCCGGATCGCCACCAGGTCGCCCTTCTTCACCTTGACGGAGTAGTTCACCAGCACGTCAGCGAGTTTTTCAATCCGGGGGTCGCGCATGCGGAAAGTAGAGGGCGGGAAATGGCAAATGGCAAATCGCACATGGCAAATCCGAACTTGGACTTTCGCGCCCGCTGTCCCCTCCCGC
Organism: uncultured Phycisphaeraceae bacterium; assembly: GCA_964477615.1. GTDB lineage: Bacteria > Planctomycetota > Phycisphaerae > Phycisphaerales > UBA1924 > JAFLCM01. The sequence continues at coordinate 750 of CAYZFW010000610.1, forward strand.
GAAAGCGATCCCGGACAACACGTCCAGATTTGCTCTTTGCCATTTGCCATTTGCCATTTCCCAACTTCTACTCCCCGCATGGCCCCCACCCCAAGAAGCACCCCAGCCCTCCCTCCCCTGAACCTCGCCAAGTGGATCAAGGCCAACGCCAAGCATCTCAAGCCGCCTGTCTCCAACAAGCAGCTCTTCACCGGCGCCGACGACGTCATCGTTTTCGTCTCCGGCGGGCCCAACACCCGCAACGACTTCCACGTCAACCCCACCGAAGAACTCTTCTACCAGCTCAAGGGCGACATCGCCGTCCGCATCCGCCCCCTCGACGGCAGCAAGCCCCGCGATGTCGTCATCAAGGAAGGCGAGCTCTATCTCCTGCCGCGCTGGGTCCCGCACCGCCCGCAGCGCCCCGCAGGCACCGTCGGCCTCATCGTCGAGTTCCCCCGCCCCCGCGGCCAGAAAGACGGCCTCCGCTGGTATTGCCCAGAGTGTGACACCCTCGTCCACGAAGCCCGCTGGCGCTTGAAGAAGATCGACGAAGACCTCAAGGTCATCATGCACGCCTTCTGGAACGGCCCCGAAAAGCGCCGCACCTGCAAGCACTGCGGCTACGTCATCCAGCACGCCGGTGCGATCAAGCTGGAAAAGGGCAAGGTCAAGAAGGTCTGAGCCTGCACGCCGCACACGACACTCAGCGCGACCGCTCCCGGCCGCCGCCGTCTTCCTGCATCGGCATCGGCGGGAACGACGTCCGCCCTGTCGCCAGCATCTTCTTCACGTACGGCTCGCACATGTTGCAGATGCGGCAGCACCCGGTCCGCTCACGCAGCCCCTGGAAGTCCAGCCCCTCGGCGCGGGCCGTTTGCTTCAGCGAGACAAAGGTCAGGTTGGCGCACACGCAGCGGTCGACGTTCATGGTCGGTCTCATCGGCATGCTCGGGCCGTCGCCCGATGGAACTTCACGGCTCAAAGCTCGAGTTGGACGACGCGTCGCCGAACCACCCGATCGAATGCTCGGCAGGGCTGAGGGTATACACCGTCGGCCCCTGTGTGTGCGTCATGGTTTCCCCCGAGACGTGCCCGTCGATCCACGCCACGCTCGCCGAACCACCCAATCTCGGGTGGCGGAAGTGCGTGGACG
>CAYZFW010000611.1:0-1884 GCA_964477615.1 uncultured Phycisphaeraceae bacterium
AACGAAGCGGCCGCGGGCCGCTCGGGCTCAACCAAGGGCGTGGCGAAACTCCGCACGGTTGGATCGGGCAAGAACGTTCGGCTCGAGCTCGACGACGTTGGTCGGCAGCTCAATCAGAACATCCCCGCCGCACTGATTGACCTCGTCGAGATTGCGGCGCTGGTGTACGTCGCCGATCAGATGGAGCATCGCGGTGCCAACGACGTAGAGTCGATGGGCGCTGGCTGGCGGCGGCGACTGCGCTTCGAGATACCTGTCCGGGTGCCGACACTCTGGAAGTCAGCAGCGGTATTCGACGCCCTCATTGAACTGCTCAGTTTTCTGTCCGAGGACGAGTACGAGTTCACATTTACCCAGTACAAGTCACCGCCAACCCTTGACAGCTATCTGAACTTCGCGGGCTCGACGACCGACAAGGCTCCCGATTCAGTGATCCTGTTCTCTGGAGGATTGGACTCTCTTGGCGGCGTGGTCAAAGAGGTTGCTCAGGACGGGCGATCCGCCTTGTTGCTGACCCATGAGTCAACGACCAAGCTGCGCACACGCCATCGCGCCCTTCGCGGGATGATCGACGCTGCCGCGAAAGGGCCGCCGCCCCAGCACGTCACCGTGCGCGTGAACAAGAAGGACCAGGTCGAGCGCGAGTACACGCAGCGGGCGAGATCCTTCCTGTACGCATCGCTTGCCGTCGCCGTGTCGCGGATGGCGGGGCTTGACGCGATCCGGTTCTACGAGAACGGCGTCGTCAGCCTAAACCTGCCATTGTCCCCCCAGGTGGTGGGCTCCAGAGCGACACGAACGACCCATCCCCGCGTGCTGGCTTGCATGCGGCGGCTCTTCTCGCTCGTCACGGACACGACATTCGGCGTCAACAACGGCTTCGTGTGGAAGACCAAGTCTGACGTGGTGCGTGACATCGTGGAGGGCGGGTACGGCTCGATGATCCCGCTGTCCACCAGTTGCACGCACACGTGGGTCTTCAGCAATGCTAAGCCGCACTGCGGCACCTGCTCGCAGTGCATCGATCGGCGTTTCGCCGTGCTCGCGGGCGGCGCGGGCGCGTTTGAGCGAGCAGATACGTACTCCCACGATCTGCTCCTGCATGCGCGGCAGGCCGGGGAATCGCGTGTGATGCTAGCGTCGTACGTGGAGACTGCTCAGCAGGTATCGGAGATGTCGGAGACGGAGTTCTTCAGCAAGTTTGGTGAGGCCGCACGGGTGCTGCCGCATGTGGGGCTTCCAGCCGATGAGGCGGCCAAGAAGATCCATCAGCTCTATCAGAGGCATGGCAAGCAGGTCATGTCGGTTGTCGACGCCGCCGTTGACAACCACAAGGTCGCGATACGCAAGCGGACGCTACCGGAGAGCTGTCTCCTTCGCCTCGTGCATGATCCCAATCCTCTCGTAGGGACGGGTACACCGGCTGTCCAGGCCCAGGCGGAGCCTCCGCCGCCGGCGTACCAGCTGACGCAGCGTGGGCGGGGATGGGTTCTGCGCTTCGACGGAGACGAGATGCACTACACGCCCAGCGTGGGCCTCATCTACTTGCGCGAGATGATCGCCTTCCCGACCAAGCGCTTCAGCGTGGCGGCTCTCTATGTCCTCGCGCGGCCGCACATGAAGGACATCCCCTCGGCCCGGTCCGAGGCCGCGTTTGATCGCATGGCCGCGAGTGCGTATGCGAGTCGGTTGGCCGAGGTCGAGGACATGATCACCGAGGCCGAGAAGGCTAACGACTGGACTGCGCTCGACGTCGCGAGGAACGAGAAGGAGCAGCTTCTCGGCGAGGTCCGGGCAGCGAACTTCAAGGGCCGCCTGAAGACCGAGAGTAAGGACCACAAGCGCCTCCGCGACCGCGTCCGCAACGCGGTCGCTCGCGCGATC
>CAYZFW010000612.1:0-1871 GCA_964477615.1 uncultured Phycisphaeraceae bacterium
GCCGTGCCCGGCACCAGCACCGACAGCGCCACCGACCCCGGCTCGCCCGGCGTCTCGCCCCGACCAAACCCGCTCATCAGCGTGTAGATCGAAGCAAACATCACCGTCACCACCGGCACCGCCAAAAGCGGCAGCAAAAACTGGATCAGCCCCGTCAGCTTCCCGTTCAGATACGCCCGCGGCGTGATCGGCGTCGTCAGCAGAATGTCCAGCGTCCCGTCCTCACGCTCACGGCTGATCGCCGTCGCCGACGTGTTCACCGCCACCAGCACGATCACGATCAACTCGGTCCACACCGTCACCAGCAGCACCGAGCGGAACGTCGCCGCCGTCATCCCCCCGCCGTGGTAGTACACGCACAGCGCCAGCGCCCACAGCGTCCCCGCGGCGACGAAGCCCCACCGCGCGATCATCTTCCCCAACGTCGCCTGCCGCGCCGTCGACTCGCGCCACGCGATCGGGTTCATCGAAACCCCCCGCGCCTTCCGCGTCGTCGAGTCCTTCGCGCCAAGCCCGAACATCCGCCGGTACCACGGAACTCCACCCAGTGAGGCACCCACCTGGCGCACCGTCGTCGCCGAAACGGCCAGCAGTAGCACGCTCAAACCCCCGGAAAACACGCACCACGCCGCCACCGGGCTGCCCAGCATGAACCGCTTCAGCCCCGTCATCTGCGCCAGCTCGATGTCCTCCGGCCTCGGATAACTCGACGGCGACAGCAGCGAGTACAGCGCCAGGAACGGGTTGAGCGACGTCATCATCGTCACGCCGCCCGACGCAGGCCGGATCTGCGAGTCGATCGCCGCCGTGATCGCCAGGTACGTCACCACCGCCACGTAGAACGCGAACACCGCACGCTTGCCCGCCAGCCGGTTCACGGCGAGCGAGATCGCCACCGCGCCCACCGCCAGCGCCGCGCACCCCGACACCGCGTAGCTCAACAGCACGCTCCGCCCCGGCACACCGCCGAAGTACTGCGTGATCGCAAAGAGCGGCAGCGAACAGAACAGCAGCGCCAGAATGAAAAACAGCCGACCAAACAGCGCCCCCAGCACCATCTGCAGCGAACTCAAAGGCGTCGTCAGCAGAATGTCCCACGTCCGCGGGCTCGACTCCTGCGCAATCGCCCCAGCCATGAACACCGGCGACAAAATGCAGATCAGAAGCAGCTGCAAGTACGCCACCCACGCAAACGCGTTCGCCCCCGCCACCGCCAGGTCGCGGAAACTCTGCGCCCCTCCCTGGCTCGGCAGCAGCAGCACCAGCAGAACCACAATCAGCACCCCCAGATACGCCGACCGAATCAGCAGGTGCCGCGTCCGCCGCGACCCGCCCTGCACCAGGCGCACGACCATCGGGTTCGTGGGGATGAGCGAGAGAAACCAGCGGAGGAGAACAGGCATGGCGGGATGCTATACGCCGGCGGTTGCGGCAGGGGTTCGGGGTTCACGCCATGTACTGAACCGAAGCACAACGCCATGAGGTTCCGCCGCCCCATGGACCGCTCAGACTCGATCGCACCACAACGCCAACACCAGTCCAACGAATCCACTTCATGACATCCGCGACACCGCGCGTCCTGCCTCGCTCCACCATTCTCTAACCCCAGTCTCCCGTTCAACCAGCCCGGCCGGTCCCTACCGCCCTATACTTCTGCGGATGCAAGTCATTGCCTGAGTAAACCCCCGCGGCAGATACACCGGCCACACGCGACACGCGGGATGCGACCACGCCCCCCGGTCATTCGTGTGTGGTCCCGCCGCAGGGTTGCATTGCTCCAGCGACGCGCCCCACGCAACCACATCCATCGTCTCTCTGAACTCCGACACAACCGCGGAGCGAGCCTCCGCGCTCGCACTCCGGCGTCACCA
>CAYZFW010000613.1:0-1854 GCA_964477615.1 uncultured Phycisphaeraceae bacterium
GGTGTCTTTCATAGTCATGTAACCGCTTGCAGTGTCGGGCCTATCATCACCCCTGTCAATCCCTTCGCCGGGTGTTTCGGCGGGGTTCGAATCGGCTCACCTGTCCCAGCGAGGTCCGCGCGTGTCATCTGAGTTTCCCAAGGGGTTTGTCTGGGGGGCCGCCACCAGCGCGTACCAGATCGAGGGCGGCGTCCACCAGCACGGGCGCGGGCCTTCGGTGTGGGATTCGTACTGCCGCGACAAGCGCGAGGGCACGCCGATCTGGAACGGGAACACTGGAGACGTGGCGTGCGACCATGTCAATCGATATGCCGAGGACGTGGCGCTGATGAAGCGCGGCGGTTTGCAGGCGTACCGCTTCAGCCTGTCGTGGTCGCGCATCATGCCCGAGGGGGCGGGGCGCGTGTCCGCCGAGGGGCTGGGGTTTTATGACCGGCTGGTGGATGAACTGCTGAGCGCCGGGGTCACGCCGTGGGTCACGCTGTTCCACTGGGACTACCCGATGGCGCTGTTTGACCGCGGCGGGTGGAACGTGCGCGAGAGCGTGCGCTGGTTCGCCGACTACACCCGCGTGGTGGTCGACCGGCTGTCCGACCGCGTGCGCCACTGGATGACGATCAACGAGCCGCACATCTTCATCGGCGGCGGGCCCGACATGGGGCCGCAGGCACCCGGGACGAACCTGCCCCTGAAAGACCGACTGCACGCGCTGCACCACGTGCTGCTGGCCCACGCGGAATCGGTGCGGGTGATTCGGGCGCACGCGAAATCCAAGCCGCTGGTCGGCTGGGCGCCGTGCGGGGCGATCGGTGTGCCTGCGTCGGGTTCCGCCGAGGATTTTGAGGCGGCGAAGCGCTGGACCTACGGGGTTCGGGCGCGCAACCTGTGGAACAACACGTGGTACGCCGATCCGATTCTGTTGGGCGGCTATCCGGAGGAGGGTCTGCGGGCCTACGGCGAGAACGCGCCGACGCCGCAGAAGGGGGATATGGAGTCGATGGTGGCCCCGCTGGATTTCTACGGGGTGAACATCTACAACGGAACGCTGGTGCGATCCGGGGGGACCGGGGGGGCCGGGGGAAGCGTGCCACGGGCTTCCCGATCTTCCGAGGTCGGGATGCCCGTGTCTGAGGTGACATCGAAGCACGGTCATCTCGCTCGGAAGCGAGAAGACCGTGGCACGGATCAGACGTCTGTGACCACCATCAGCGCTTCGCCGAGTCTTCATGCGATGGAAGGCGTCGAGATCGTCGACCGCCCGCCAGGGTACGACAAGACTCAGTTGGACTGGCCGATCGAGCCCGAGTCGCTCGAGTACGGCCCGCTGTGGCTGCACGAGCGCTACAAGCTCCCGATCTCCATCACCGAGAACGGGCTCAGTTCGATGGACTGGGTCCACGGCGACGGCAAGGTGCACGACCCCCAACGCATCGATTTCACGCGCCGCTACCTGCTCTCTCTGCGTCGAGCGGTCGACCGCGGGGCGAACGTCGGCGGCTACTTCCACTGGTCGCTGGTGGACAACTTCGAGTGGGAGAACGGGTACCGCCAGCGATTCGGGCTGATCCACGTGGACTACACGACTCAGAAGCGCACGCCGAAGGACTCGTTCGGGTGGTACGCGAAATTGATCGCGAGCAACGGGGCTTCGCTCGCGGCGAATCCGTTCGGAGAATGAACGGGTGATCGAGGGGCCCGCCGCGCCGAAACCGGCGGAAATTCCCTTGTTTCCGGCCGGCGTGCCCGTAGACTGTGGTCTGAGACACGTCGCCAGGTTCTCACGCGGCTGAGGAGCCCGCTTGGGGATCAGGCTCATGCACCTGCGCTCATTCCATTCACGCCGCCATGGCGTGG
>CAYZFW010000614.1:0-1845 GCA_964477615.1 uncultured Phycisphaeraceae bacterium
CGACGACTTCCGCAAGGCCGGTTACCTCCCCGAGGTCATCTGCAACTTCATCGCGCTGCTGGGCTGGAACCCGGGAGAGAACGTCGAGAAATTCGACATGCCGTTCCTCGCGTCCCACTTCGATCTCTCCCGCATCGGAAAGACCAACGCCAGGTTCGACCGCAAGAAGCTCGCGTCGTTCAACGCCGACGCCATCGGCGCGATGGCCGAGGACGCGTTCTTTGACCGCTGGCTGGCGTGGTGCGAGACCTACGCCCCGCGCGAAGCCGCCTCGATGAGCGCACTTCCACGCGAACGCCAGACCCTGCTCGCCCGTGCCGTGAAGCCACGCGCCCGCACGCTCCGCGACGCCCTGAAACCCGCCGCGTTCGCCCTCGTCAGCGACGACGCCCTCGCCTTCGACGCCGCATCGATGGACAAGGCCCTGAAGTCCGGCGGCGGCGCGGGGCGGGCCCTGCTCGCATCGCTGCGCGAAGTCATCGCGGCAAACACGGACGAGTCACCGACCGCCGTGAACGCCGCGATCGAAGCCTTTGCGACCTCAAAGGGCATCAAGGTCGGCGACGCCGCCCAGCCGCTGCGTGTCGCCGTCACTGGTTCCACGGTCAGCCCCGGCCTGGGCGAGACCATCGCCGTGCTGGGCAAGCAGAGCACGCTGAAGCGGATCGACCGCTGCCTCGCGGCATGCGGGTGATTGGGTCTGTCCGAATCTGGTCCGATCCCCGTGCCACTGACCGGTCCGCCGGTGAGTGCCGTTGGCGTGCAGAAGCTCGGCCGCACTGACCTTCAGACAGGTCAGTGGCACGGACCCGCTCCCGCCCCAAAGTCCGTACCAGTCGGAAGCCGCACCCGCACGCTCTCGCGCGTGACCTCGACACTGCCCCCGCCCGCCAGATCAAACCGCTTGGGTTCCCCAGACTTGGCCCGAACAGCCGTGGCGATCCGAGCCAGTGTGCCCGTGCCGAGCGCATCGAGTCCGCGCCCCCCACACCGTCGCAGGCACAGCCGAATCGTCTCGCCGATGAGGACCTCATCCACCGCCCGCATTGCGCTACGCCTCCAGGTGACGCACTCCTCGCCCGACCGACGCTCCCGTTCCCCAGCGCGCACAAGCGACTCCGCTTCGCGCCGCAGCAGATCGTGCGCCACCCGCGCGGCCCCCGCGGCCCGCGATGCACGCTTCGACGCCCCCGGGCGGATCTCTTCCAGCACCGGCAGCACCTTCGTGCGCAGCGCGGCCCGGAGGCGAGAGGTGTCCGCGTTGGTCGCGTCTTCCCGCCACATAACACCAAGCCGCCGGCACAGCGCCTCGTTCTCGGCGTGCGTCACCCCCAGCATCGGACGAACCAGTGTCACACCGCGGCCACGCCGCTCGCCCAGTGCCCGCGACGGCGCAAGCCCCCGCAGACCCGCTGATCCCGCGCCACGCACCAGCGCCATCAGCACCGATTCCAACTGGTCATCGGCGTGATGCCCTGTCGCTACGAAGCCGCAGCCGCACTCAATCGCCAACCGCGCCAAAGCGCCATACCGCAGATGCCGCGCAACCGCCTCGACGTTCCCGGCGCCACGCCCACGCGGCACCTGAACGCTTGCCTCCGCAAACCCCACGCCGCAGCGCTCGGCGAGACCCCGCACCGCATCACGATCCGCCAGAGCCTCCTCCGCCGGACGCATGTCGTGAACGACATGCCCCACAACCAGTTCGTTCGTCGCCGCGGCGAGCATCAGCACCAGCGCCGTCGAATCCGCACCTCCGGAGCACGCCACCAGCGTCCGTCCGCCGCGCGGCACCATTTCACGCCACGATCGCAGCACCGTCCGGGCCGAGGGCATCCGACGCAC
>CAYZFW010000615.1:0-1845 GCA_964477615.1 uncultured Phycisphaeraceae bacterium
GACGGATCGGGGCGGAACGAGCCCGCAGACGCCCCCGATTCCGGCCAGAACGCCGGTTCGAGGAATGAATATTCAATCACGCGATCGGCCGCCAGCGCCGCGTCGGCAAACAGCGCGGTCGTCGAAGGCCGACGGAACACCGAACGCCGCGCCCCAACCGCGTCGCTCTCGACGTCCCACACCCTCACCCCCGCAACCACCCGCGCCCGCCGCGATGTCCCCGCGAACGCGTTGTTGTACCCGTACCCACCCGCCGACCGCTCGAACGCTCCCGCGTCCCGATCCGCACCCGCGCCGAGACTGAAATCCGGGCATTCCCGCAGCGCCGCCGAAAGCCGCGCGTCGTCGCCGAGGTAAGCCGTAAGCGGCCCTCCCTCCGGCGTGAACGCCTCCCCAGTGGTCCGCCGAGTCCCGTGCCAGCGATGCAGGTTCGTCGTCGCGATCCCGCGCGCCCCCGGCGCAAAGCGGTCCGCGTGATCCGCCGCGTACAGCTCGCTCGCGAGCGCCAGTTGCCGGATCGACGAAGCGCACGCGCTCGCGCTCGCCCCCGCCCGCGCCGACGACAGCGCCGGGAGCAGCAGCCCGATCAGCAGCGACAGCGTCGCCGTCACCACCAGCAACTCCACCAGCGTGAACCCGTCGCGCCTCATCGCCCCACCCCCACATCCCCGCGCTCGCCGCGCCGCACGCACCGCTGCAGCATCGCCGCGTCCACCTCATTCACCACGCCCTCCCCAGAGAAATCCGTCGTGCCCGCTCCGGCCCCTGCGCCGTGCCACAGGTACAGATCCTCCGCGTCCGCCGCCCCGTCCCCAGTCACATCAAACACGCTCACGTTCGCCCGAACCCGCGACACCGCGCCGACTTCCGTCGAGAGTTCCCCCAGCGGCCCCGCGACAAAGTTCACGCCCGTCGAAACCCGCACGAAGTCAAACGACTCCAGCCGCACCGCCAGCCCCGTCACCGGGTCCACCGCCGCCGCGATGTCGAACCCGTCCCCGCCGCCGCTCCCCGCCGACACGCCCACCACAAACGGATTATCCGGCACCGTGTAGAACGCCCCGGCGGTCATCCCCGGCGCATCCACCACGTTGTCGCCGTTGGTATCCCCCAGCACCAGCGTCGGCGTGCAGTCGGCGAACCCGAAGAACCCTTCCGCGCTCGCCGCCGTCCCATGCGGGTTCACCACCACCTGCGCCTCGAACAGCCCAGGCAACCGGAACGTCACCGTCGTGTACGACGCCGGCCACCCCGGGAAAAAAGCCTGCGACGGGTACCACCCGACATTCACCGGCGGAGTCGCCGTCCCCGTGTCCGAGTCCCACGCCTGCCCCTGCAGCGCCCCCACCTGCGGCGAAGCTAGGTGCGACCCCGCCACCACATACCACGCATCATCAGCGACGCCGTTCCCGTTCACATCCGCGCTGATCTCAATTACCCCCGCCTCGGCGAACCGCCGGTTCACATTCCCGGCCACGTACGTCGCGTTGCCAAACACAACCGCATCAATCCCCAGCGGGTTCGCCGGGTCGTCCTCCACTGCGGGCACAAAGCGCAGCGTGATCGACCCGCCGAAGCCGCCCAGCGACACCAGCTTCGAGTTGTCCGGCGCGAGCGTCCCCCCGCCCACCGGCGCGCCCAGCGCCCGCGACGGGTCGTTGTACGCCGGATTGTTCACGAACTGCCCCGGCGCGGGGATGTACGACACCACGCGGTCTGCGAAATCCCCGGCGTGCGCGCAAACCGCGCACACCGGGACCAACGCAAACGCCAGCAAGCGGGTGCCGGGGTACGGCGTCCCCGCCGTGCCCCGCCGGCGCGCCGCGCGACAGATCAGCACCGTGG
>CAYZFW010000616.1:0-1828 GCA_964477615.1 uncultured Phycisphaeraceae bacterium
ATGGCCCAGCGACGCCACCACTACGAGTCCGCCTTCGAGGAGTACCTCCGCGCCAAGCGTATCCCGTACGTCGCCGTCAACGAGGCCCGCAAGGCGCTCCTGCCCCCCACGGCGGAGTTCACCGTCTCCACCCCGGGCTCGGACAGCGCCAAACCCGACGCCCTCAAGTGCTTCGATTTCGTCGTCTACTCCGAGCGCGGCAACCTGCTCATCGACATCAAGGGCCGGCGCGTCGCGCGCCGCAAAGCACCGACCACCGGCTCACCACTCGCCGCCGCGCCCCGCAGCGGGCTCGAGTCGTGGGTCACGCAGGACGACGTGGATTCGCTGTCGCGCTGGCGCACGCTCTTCGGCGAGGGCTTCGACGCCGCGTTCGTCTTCGTCTACTGGTGCGACGACCAGCCACCCGACGGCCTGTTCCAGGAAGTCTTCGAGCACCGCGGCCGCTGGTACGCCGTGCGCAGCGTGAAGATGGACCCGTACGTCGCGGCGATGAAGCAGCGCAGCCTGAAGTGGCGCACGGTCCATGTGCCCTCGCGCGATTTCGAGCGGATCAGCGAGCCGTTCGTGGGCGTGTGAACGCCGAGCGTCCCTGTTCCCGTGCCACCGAAGTCGTTCCGACGACTGCGGTGCTCTTGTGACGATCCCTTCGCCGAGCTGCAAAGTCTGCGCAAGATCAATCCCAAAACTTCGATGCGGTTCAAGCAAGCACTCGCATGAAACACACGTTCGAGTCCGGGCACCGCCGCGATACCATCGCGTCCTGCGCGCCCAATCCGAGTCACCGCACAAAGAAAATCCACAAACACCTTGCACGCCCGGATTCTCGGGCTACACTCAGATTATGAGACCGGGGACCCTCATATCTCAGGCACCGAAGCGGCCAAGTGGGCCGGGACAAGTGGCAGTTTTGCCCACTGCCCACTGCCCACTGCCCACTGCCCACTGCCCACTGCCCACTGCCTGATTCCCCCATCTTTTCGCTCTCTGCCGGCGGTTTCATGGGGTACTCTGAAATGGACGCCGCACAGCGTCCTGGAGTGCCTCACATGAAGAAAACGAAAGAGACGAACGTCCTGCGAACGCCCGCGCGCCCGACGACTTGGCTCACAGCCGCCGTGACGATGGTGGTGGCGCTGACCCTGGCGAGCCGCACCGACGCGCGCCCGACTCCGCCGCCACTGGAAGACCCGGCGCATTGGGCGACCATTACCCATCCGGGGAATGCGCCGTACGTCTATCAGGAACCCGGCGTCGGCACACGCAGCGTGGGACAGGTCAACTACGAGTACCGTATTAGCAAGACCGAAGTGACGGCGGGCGAGTGGATCCAGTTCGTCAACGCCTACAAGCCATACGTCGATCCCGCATACCGTCTAAGCGCGCTGTTTACCAGTTTCCTCGTGCGGCGTGACCCGCAATCGGATGGCACGGTCAACTACACCGTCGCTCCCGGCGCGGACGACTACGCCATCGAAGTGGGGTTCCGCTTCGCCGCCCGGTACTGCAACTGGCTGCACAACAACAAGGCGACCAACCGAGAGGCCTTCGAGTCCGGTGTCTACGAAACCTCCACGTTCGGCGACCTGCCGAACTTCGGCTTCACGGATCAAGCCACGCGGTCGCCGGGCGCGAAGTTCTGGATGCCCAGCGAAAGCGAGTGGATCAAGGCGGGCTACTTTGATCCGAACCGGTACGGCCTGAATCAGCCCGGGTATTGGCAGTTCTCCAACACCTCGGACACGGTCCCGATTTCAGGGCCGCCGGGCTTTGGGGAGACGAGCGCTGGGTCGAACGGGAATCAGTTCCCCTCGGGGGCCTACCCCAA
>CAYZFW010000617.1:0-1825 GCA_964477615.1 uncultured Phycisphaeraceae bacterium
GATGAAGAGTCGGGGCTGCCGCGGGTCACGTTCAAGCTGCAGCGCGACCTCGACAAGCGGCTGGACAAGTACCTGACCGACCGCATCACGTTCATGAGCCGCAGCCAGTTGCAGCGGCTGATCGACGACGGCGGGGTGACGGTGAACGGGCGGAAGCCCAAGGCGGCGACGAAACTGCGGATCGGCGACGAGGTGACGGTGGTGGTGCCGCCGCCGCCGGTGACGGAGATCCAGCCGGAGAACATCCCCATTGAGGTGCTGTTTGAGGACGAGCACCTGATCGTGCTGAACAAGTCGCCGGACATCATCGTGCACCCGGCGCGGAGCCACAACAAGGGCACGCTCGTCCATGCGCTGGCGTGGCACTTCCGGTACAACTCGCCGACCGGTGGCGGGCTGAGCACCGTGGGCAAGGAGTTCGCTCGACCGGGCGTCGTCCACCGGCTGGACCGGCACACCAGCGGCGTGATGGTCGCGGCGAAGACCGACGAGGCGCACTGGAAGCTTGGGCGGCAGTTCGAGCTGCGGCAGACGGACAAGCGGTATCTCGCGATCGTCGAGGGGTTGATGGAGGCGGACGCCGACGTGATCGAGCACCCCATCGGGCCCTCACCCAGCAAGGCCAAGGGCCAGCGCGAAAAGATGGTGGTGCGTCACGACGAGGCGGGGAAGCACGCGGTGACGATCTACCGGGTGAGGCAGCGCTTCGGGGTTGGCACGGTTCCTGGTGGCACCGGCTTCCAGCCGGTGCTGCGGGAGCCCACGAACGCCACATCGACTCCCAGCCTGCCTCCGCACCTCCGCCCGAGTCTCATGGCCGCCCTGCAAGAGCACCGAAGTCCCCTAAGCGGGACTTCGGTGGCACGTCCCGCACCAACGCCGCACGCTCAGAACCAGCGCGGCTTCACCCTTGTGGAACTCGAACTCAAGACCGGACGCACGCACCAGATCAGGGTTCACCTCTCGCACATGGGGTACCCGATCGTGGGCGATGATCTCTACGGCGGGCACCACAGCACGGCGGAGATGCTGGTGGGCGCGAAGGGGAAGAGCACCGAAGGCGGCGGACCGACTTCGGTGGCACGCGGGGATGGAATGGTGATCGCGCGCCAGGCGCTGCACGCGGCGATGCTGACATTTGTTCACCCGATCACGGAACAGAAGATGACCTTCTCCGCGCCGCTGCGGAGCGACATGCTGGAAACGCTGCGGCTGCTGCGCTCGCGCGGCGACGCGGGGCCGGTGGTCGAGATGCCGGGAGCGGTACTGGACCTGGCGTGCCCCGGCTTGGCTTCCGCGACATGCCGTGGTCTCGCGTCTTGGGGCCGGGTGAGCCTCCCGGGTGGCCTCGGAAGCAACGCGGTGGCACGCGGCGGTGCGGAGACTGGTGCCGAACACACTCGGTCACCCCGGCGTACCCTATCTGCCCATGAGCGACCGGACCTCAATCCGCCCCCCCCCGGAGCCCGCGCAGAGCGAGGCGGAAATCACGCCGCTCTCGGCGTTCAAGGATGAGGGTGAGCGGGCGGCGGTGGCGCGGATGCGGGCGCTGTATCACCTGGCCGACCCTGCGCGGTACATCCCCGACGTCCCGCCGACGCGGGTGCCGCGGCACGTGGCGATCATCATGGATGGGAACGGGCGGTGGGCCCAGAAGCGCGGGCTGGCCCGGATGGCCGGTCACAAGGCGGGCTCGTGCCTCATCCGGACCACGCTCGAAGAGTGCCGACGGCTGGGCGTCGAGGTGCTCACGCTGTACTCGTTCAGCCTCGAAAACTGGAAGCGCCCGGCGGAAGAGGTGAACTTCCTCATGGACCTGTACCTG
>CAYZFW010000618.1:0-1823 GCA_964477615.1 uncultured Phycisphaeraceae bacterium
CCATGTAGTAGGTGCCGTCGTAGGCGAGGACCATGTCGATGCCGCCGGGGAGGGTGGGGCGGATGCGGTCGAGGCGCTCTTTGAGGAGGGCCGAGACGTCGAGCTCGTTGGCGCTGGGGAGAGGCCAGACAGAGAGGTACATGGCCGGCTCGCCGTTGAACCCGGCCTGGCCGGTGGGCTCCTCGCTGCCGAGTTCGACGGTGGCGATGTCGGCGAGTCGGACGATGGTGCCGTCGGCCTCGCGGACAATGAGGCGCTCAAACTCGGCGGCGGAGCGGAGATCGGTGTCGGTCAGGAGGTCGATCTGGACGTCCTTGCCCTTGGTGCGTCCGACGGCGGCGAGGAAGTTGTTGCGCTGCAGGGCGTCCTGGACGTCCGCAGGCGTGATGTCCAGCGCGTCCATCTTGGCGGCGTCGAGCCAGATGCGCATGGCAAGCTCGCGCGGTCCCTCGACGCCGACGCGCTGCACGCCGGCGATGGTCTGCAGTTCGGGCTGCACCTCGCGCACGAGGTAGTCGTTGAGCTGCGTCAGCGACATCGACTTCGTGGTGAACGAGACGTAGAACGTGGCGTAGGGCTTGTCGGTGCGCTGAATGTCGACGATCGGGGCCTCGGCGTCGCGCGGCAGTTCGCTGCGGACCTGGTTGAGGCGGGCGGAGATCTCCGCGAGCGCGGCGTTGGAGGGGTGGTTGAGTCGGAGCCGGACGGTGACCAGGCTGACCCCGGCGGTGCTGGAGGACTCGATGTAGTCGATGCCGTTGATCGCCGAGACAGCGCGCTCGATTGGCGTGGTGATGAACCCGCGGACGGTCTCGGCGGAGGCCCCGATGTAGGCGGTGGTGATGATGATGGACGACGACTCAATGCGCGGGTACTGGCGGACGGGAAGCCCGCCGATGGCGCGCCACCCCACGGCGAGAATGATGAGGTTGATGACGACCGCGAGAACGGGCTTGCGGATGAAGATGTCGGTGAGGGATTTCATGTGGTTTGCGCGGAGGGCGGGGGGCGTGGGCGGGGGCGTGGACTGGCGCGGCGCGTGTGCTGGGCGCGCGGGGTAGGTATGTAGAGGGAGGATGAGGGTATGCGTGGATAGAAGGATTGTCGCCGGGGAAAGGTGGTTGTCGCGCGAGTGAACCGCGGGTGCGATTGAAACGGGCGGAGGACAAAGTCACCCGCAAGTGCCCTCGTTTCGATGGGCACTACACTGGCGGCATCCCTGTCCTCAGTCGACCCCGGCAAAGGAGTGCCCCATGGCGAAGAACCAGACGTCCACCATCTCGAAGCGTGTGAAGGCCCGTGACCAGGCGACGATGGGGAAGATCGTCGGGCTGGCGGACGACCTCTCGAAGAAAACCTTCGCGGGGCGTGAGCCGGTGGTGTCGATCCCGATGCGGACGAAATCGAACACCATCTGGAACAAGAAGCGCGGCATCCTGCAGATGGGCGACGGGGCCTCTGAGCGACAGCTGTTCAACCTCAACCAGGCGAAGCAGTTCATGCAGACCATGCTGCACTCCAGCGGCATCAAGGAACTCATCATCGCGGAAAAGACCCTCAGCCTCCGCGGTATGTTCTACAAAGGCCTGCACACGGTGGCGGGGACGAAGGAGAAGACCTTCGCGGCCCAGGATGAATCCGACGGGATCCTGGAGGACCTTGAGGTCTCGCTGGGGGCGCTGCGCGAGGAACTGCACGTGTTTGCCAAAAAAGCGGGCACGATGGTGGGGAACATCACGATCATCGACAGCGGCGACGAGATCGATTGCCGGCGCATGGGCAGCGGGGGGTACGCGATCCCCAGCATCGTCGAGCCGGAGGTG
>CAYZFW010000619.1:0-1823 GCA_964477615.1 uncultured Phycisphaeraceae bacterium
GCCTGGAGCAGTGGATCGACCGCCGCTACCGCGAGAAGCTCGCCCCCGCCGACCTCGCCGACCCCCGCCTGATCCGCGAAGGCACCGATGCGCTCGACGAACTGACAAAGATCCTGAACCTCGGCAGCATCTACCCGTTCCAGTTGCAATGAGGGGCGATCGCGGCCGGTGAGCACGACGCCCGGCTCGGAAGCCGAGCGTCGTGGCACGGAGCAGCGCCGCGATCACACGCCGCCCGCCCACAGCCCCAACTACAATCCCCACCAATCCGGCTCCTTCTATTCAAGCCCGCCGAGGCCCACGTGACCCAGCCCAAACCCGCGATCCACCCCACGGCCAAAGTCCACCCCACCGCGGTGATCGACCCTTCCGCCACCATCGGCGAAGGCTGCCTCATCGATTCCGGTGTGGTCGTCGGGCCCGCCTGCGTCATCGGCGCCCGCACCCGTCTGCGCCACCACTGCGTCATCGTCGAGCACACCTCGATGGGCGAGTCCAACGACGTCCACCCCTTCGCCACCCTCGGCGGCGACCCGCAGGACAAAGCCTTCAAGGGCGACGTCCGCGGCGAGCTCATCATCGGAAACCACAACATCTTCCGCGAGAACGTCACCCTCAACCGCGGCACCAACAACGGCCCGCCTACCCGCATCGGCAGCGGGAACTACTTCATGGTCAGCAGCCACGCCGGGCACAATGTCCAGGTTGGCGACAACAACATCTTCGCCAACAACTCCGCGCTCGCCGGGCACGTGCGCTTCGGCAGCGGGTGTGTCCTCTCGGCGTACTGCGCCGTGCACCAGTTCACCAACGTCGGCGACGGCGTGATGTTCCAGGGCGGCGCGATGATGGGCATGCATGTCCCGCCCTACGTCGTCGCCACCGGCATCAACCTCATCGCCGGCATCAACAAGGTCGGCATGAAGCGCAACCCCGAGCTCAACGACGCCGACCGCAAGGACATCAAGGACCTTGTCCGCGCCATGTTCCGCGACCGCGGCGCCGCCCCCATGCTCGCCACCGCGGAGGCGCTGCTCTCGTCCCGCGCCTGGGGCACCGCCGGCACCAAGTTCCTGACGTTCATCATCAGCGGGCTCAAAGAAGCCCCGCCCCGCGCCCGCGGCATCGCGGGGATGATGACCAAGGCCAGCCCGGAGGCTGTCGCCGTCGAGTGATCAACGGCTGGAATCGCTGAGTTTGCGGCCTTATGAGCGTTCGCCGAGCCACGCACCCTCGAACGCAAACGCGTCCACCTTGTTCCGCCCGCTGGGCAGTTCGATGCCCTGGTAGTCCTTCGGCAGCGATTCCACTTCGCCCGGCCTGCCCACGGCGATCATGGCGCAGCAGTGGAAGTCGTCGGGGATCTTGAGGTCCGCCGCGGCTTTGGCGGGGTCGAAGCCGGCCATGGCGTGGACGGCGAGGTTCATCTCGGCGCCCTGCAGGGCGAGGCTCTGCCAGGCGGAGCCGGCGTCGAAGACCGCGACCCCGTTGGGCTTGCCGTTGCGGGAGAAGGTCTTCTTGGCGGTCAGCAGCAGCAGCGCGCCGGCGTGCTTGGCCCACACCTGGTTGGCTTCGAGCAGGCAGCCCAGCAGCGTCTGGAACTGCGGCGTGCCGGCGAAGGCGTAGACGAAGCGCCACGGCTGCTCGTTGTACGAACTGGGGGACCATCGGGCGGCCTCGAGCAGGCGCATGAGCTCCGGGCGCGAGACGGGGCCGGTCAAGGCCCGCGGCGACCAGCGCTTCACGAACACCGGCAGCACGTCGTGGTCGGGGGTGCGGTGGGCGGCGACGTTGATGGTGGAGACGTTCATGGGATTGGGCCG
>CAYZFW010000620.1:0-1823 GCA_964477615.1 uncultured Phycisphaeraceae bacterium
CTCATCGGCGGCTGGCAGGCTGGAAGCCTGCCCCACCGATCGCTCAGCCGATTTCCTTCAGGGCGTCCTGGATCTGCGCCTTGGGGACAAGCCCGACAAACTTCTTCTTGAGCTCGCCGCCCTTGAAGATCATGACCGTGGGGATGGCGTTGATCTTGTAGTCGGTCGCGGCCTGCTTGTGCTTGTCGATGTCGACCTTGCCGACCTTCACCTTCCCGGCGTGTTCGGTGGCCAGCTCATCGATGGTCTTGCCCAGAATCTTGCAGGGCATGCACCACTCGGCCCAGAAATCCACCAGCACGGCGGACTGGGAGTCGAGAACCTCGGACTTGAAGTTCGAGTCGGTGATCTCCATGACATTCTGAGCGGCCATGCGTGGTCTCCTGTGGGCCGTTGGGGCGGCCCGCTTTGGTCGAGGCGTTCACCCGGTTGGATGCCCGGGGTGGACGGGGGGTTACGAATCGGTTCGGCGGGCGTGCGGGACGCCTGCTTGGTTGGTGGATTCTAGCAGGGGCGGGGTATGCGAACCCAGAGGGAACCGCGGGCGATGGCGACCGAGCGCGTGCCGTTGGTGCCTCATCTCGGCGGGTGCAGGGCCCGCCACTTGGTCACGGCCTCGGGCTCTCGGGGGTAGATCGGCAGCAGTTGGGCGGGGTCGATTGGGGTGAGTTGGTGCGACGCCGCGAGCACCCACCTGGCGTCGAACTCCGGTGGAATCAGGCGGGGTGGGGAACCGGGTTGCGAGGCGCCGCTTGTCGCCTGGCTCAGCATCCGCGTGAGTTCCGCATCGGCGATGGCGACGTCACAACTGGCGGTTGCTTTGTCGAGGGCGACGACTGCGCCGGGATCGATGGCTGCAATCCGCAGATAGGCGGGCTGGGGCCCTGGAGCGATGCGGAACCGTTGCCGCCACACGTCTTCGCGCTTCCACGCGAGCAGCACAGCGATGGTCCCCGTGATCTGTGAGGCAACCGCGGCGTGGGCGAGCGCCAGCGCGGTGGGCACGGGGATGCACGCTGCGCGGGTGGCCTCGGCGATCATCTTGGCGGTGGTGACGGCGACGCGGACCGAGGTAAACCCACCAGGGCCGAGCGAGACGGCCACGCGGGAGAGGTCCGAAGGACTGATCCCGGCCCGCTCGCACACGAGCGCCACGGCGGGCATGAGGGCGTCGTCGTGGCGCGACGCGGGGGCGAGCGTGTGGTGGGCGACGACGGTGGCTTCGCCGTCAGCGGAGACGTGCCCGAGGCACACCGAGCCGGTGTTGGCCGGGGTGCTGCCGGATCCCGGGGGTCCGGGGGTTCCGGGGGGGCCGGGGTTGGAGGTCTCGATGGCGAGGGTGAGGCCGGTCACGGTACGAGTGTACCGGTGCGTATAGGCTGACCCGAACCTTGGCGCATCCCCACGCCCGACTGCCCACTGCCCACTGCCCCCCCATGCACGCCCACCTTGTTCAACTCGATATCCGCTGGGAAGACCGCGCCGCGAACTTCGCCGCGGTGGAGCGGCTGCTTGATGCGGCGAACGTCGCGGTGGGTGATCTGGTGGTGATGCCGGAGATGTTCGACTCGGGGTTCTCGCTGAACATCGAGGCCACCAGTGACAGCGCCGGGTTGACGCGGGGGTTCCTCGCGGCGCAGGCGCGGCGGCGCGGGTGCTTCGTTCACGCGGGGTTCACGGTGCTGGGGCCGGCATCGGCGGAGAAGCGAGGCCTGAACCGCGCCGCGACCTTTGGGCCCGACGGCGCCGAGGTCGCTTCGTACGACAAAATGCACCCCTTCTCATACGGGCGCGAGGGAGAACGATTCTCTCGCGGCGGCGGC
>CAYZFW010000621.1:0-1822 GCA_964477615.1 uncultured Phycisphaeraceae bacterium
AGGGAGACGGTCGTGGGGAGTTTGGGGACCACCGATGCCGACGCCCTCATGCTACGTCATTCGCGGGAAGCCCGTCGGCGGGTGCGGGGCAACGGCCGGTGCGTCGTCACGGTCAAAGATGCCTCCCCGGTACGATGGTTCCATGCCCATCGGTGCGACGAGTTTGAGGCTGGACGAGGCCATCGCCAAACGCGAATCGGCCATGAAGGACGATCTGCGCCGCTACGTGGACATCCCGACCGGCTTCAACCACACCGCCGGGCTCGACGAACTCCGCGGCCTGGTGGTCCGGCGCTGCGAGGCCCTGGGGGCGACGACCGAACTGGTGCCGGGCGGCCCCCGACCCGGATGGCTTCACGGCGATGAATCGGGCAGCGGGGGGGCCGTCCCGCCCGCGGTGATTTGCCGGGGTCTCCAGGGCCCCGCACCCGACGGCCGCAACGCCCGCCCCAGCATCCTCATCGCCTCGCACCTCGACACCGTGTTCGACCCGCGCGGTCCGTTCACGAAACTCGCCTGGACTGAGGGCGGGGCCAAGGCCATCGGCCCGGGCGTGGTGGACATGAAGGGCGGAATCGTCATCGCGCTGCACGCCCTGGAGGCCCTCGCCGAGTGCGGCATCCCCGTCCGATGGACCTACTTCTTCAACTCGGACGAGGAAACAGGAACCTACCACTCTGCCGCGGCCTTGATGGACGAAGCGAAGCGGCACCAATGGGGCCTCGCCACCGAGCCCGCCCTGCCAGACGGCGGCCTTGCCGTCGAGCGGAAGGGCTCCGGGCAGTTCATCGTGGAAGCGTTCGGCAAGGGCGCCCACGCCGGGCGGGACTTTGAGAAGGGCGTGAGCGCGGTGTACCTGCTGGCCCGCACGCTGGCGAAGGTGGAAGGCCTGACCGACTTCGCCGCCGGTGTCACAGTCAACGTCGGCCCACTCCGCGGCGGGGCCGCGACCAACATCGTCCCCGACTACGCCGCCGCATGGGGGAACGTGCGGTTCCCCACAGCGGAGACTGGCGAGCGCTTCCGCCTCGCGCTCGAATCTCTCGACACCACCGGGGTGCCCGTGAGCGGCACAGGTGCCTCGGTCGGCAATCCCACACCCACCCCCGGCACAGTCCGAATCCGGCATTCCATGAACCGCCCCGCCAAGCCGATGACCGAGGGCACACGACAACTCGCCGAGATCGCCCGCAGCGTCGCGGAAAGTCTGGGCCAGAACCTCCCGTTCTCATCGACGGGGGGCGTTTGCGACGGCAATCTCATGCAGGCCGCGGGCCTGCCCACCATCGACAGCCTGGGCGTCCGCGGCGGGGGCCTGCACACCCACAGCGAGTGGATCGAAACCCGCAGCCTCGTGGAGCGCTGCCGGCTCTTCGCCGGTGTCCTGATGAGGCTGAGCCACAACGGCGACGGTCAGGGGTGACTGGGGCGTATGCTGCTGCAGCCCTTCCCGTGGCCGATCGCGGGCCTTTCGCGCATGCGCCAGAATCTCCCCGAACATCTTCGAGCGGTCACCGAGCACCCGATCGTTTGCGCGCTTGCCCGCGCGGTCGACGCGGGCACGCCGTGCTCCGGTGTGGGATCGTCGGGGTCGTCGAGCGCGATGATCGCGGCGGCGGCGGCCGTGCTGACGGGACGCGGGGTGCTGCTCGTGGTCGCCCACCTTGACGACGCGGACGAGTGCGTGGAGGAGTTCGGCTCGGCGGGTATCGCTTCGGCACGGTTCCCGGCCCTCGAGGTGCTGCCGGGTGAGAGCGGGGTGAGCCTCGACCTGTTCGCCGAGCGGCTGGGTGTGCAGCGACGCGTGGCCGCGATGTCGGCC
>CAYZFW010000622.1:0-1811 GCA_964477615.1 uncultured Phycisphaeraceae bacterium
ATCTGCTACGACCTGCGCTTCCCGGAGCTCTACCGCGCGCGGCTGGCGATGGGGGCATCGGTGTTCACGGTGGTGGCCAACTGGCCCGCGGGCCGGCGCGAGCATTGGCGGGCGCTGCTCATCGCCCGGGCCATCGAGAACCAGGCGATCGTCCTGGGCGTGAACCGCTGCGGCAAAGACCCGCACCTGAACTACCTCGGCGGCTCAATCGCCGTGGACGCCCAGGGGCATGTGCTGGGCGAGGCCGATGAGCGTGAGCGGGTGCTCTCGGTCGAACTGGACTTTGGTCGGCTGGCGCGGTGGCGCAGCGAGTTCCCGGCGTGGCGGGATCAGCATCCGGGGTTGTGGCCACCGAAGCGACCGGCGTGATTCACCGGGTGTGGGCGAGGCGCGTGGCCCGTGCCGTGTGCTTGGGGATCATTTCCCCAGCGCATCGCTCAGCCCGCTGGCAGGGATCGCGTCCACCACCGTGGCCACGTTCGTGGCGTTCAGTTCGTTGTACAGGTCCACGGCCCGCTGGTCGGTGGCCGTGGGGCCGACGCGGGCGCGGACGATGCCCAGCGCGGGGTTGTACCAGAACGCTGCGGTGCTGCGGTCCAGGGCCACGCGGACGTTGGGGTTCGAGAGGTGGAGTTCCTCGCCGCTGGCGACCTCGACCCACGGGCAGCCCGGCGGGACGAGCGTGTTGATCGGCGGGCTGGCGCCGAACCACTCGACTTCGATCGTCGTGGGCCAGCCGCGCTGGTTCACCGTCGTGGCGAGGTCGGCGGTGTCGTGCGCGGCGGTTTCCGGCATGGGGGCACCCGCTTCTCCCGTGCGGCTGACGGCGGCGCGGAACTTGATCTGCGCATCGAGACGCTCAAGGGCCTCGCGCGTGTCTTCCAGCGCCTTCCGCTCGTCCGTGCCCTGCTGGTTGTGCCACGTCAGCAGCAGCACGCCGCAGGCGATGGTCACGGCGGCCATGATGATGTGCAGCAGTCGCATGTGGGTTTGGCCCCTCCAGAAGGGCGGCGCGAATCACTTGGGACCATCGGTTCCGGGTCGGGGCGGCGGAGGCAATCCGTCGCCGGAATCCCGCATCAGGGGACACGCGGATGCCGGTTGTGCGGGCGGCGCGGCGGGTTTGCGGACCTCCCCCGCGGCATTCGGCTACCCTCAGCCGATTGGTTGTTCCCGCTCGCTCTTCCTCGGCCCCTTGCCCCCTGCCCATGCCCATCACCACCATCACGCTTGATTGCGGCCTCCCCCTCATCGTCGAATCGATGAGCGGCGTGCGCTCGGCCGGACTCACCTGGCTGCTACCGCTCGGCACCGCGCGCGACCCGGTCGACAAGATCGGGCTCTCCGCCGTGCTGTCGGAAATGGTGCTGCGCGGGGCGGGCACGATGGACAGCCGTCAGCACGCCGACGCGTTCGACAAACTCGGGGTGTCGCGCTCGGTGAACAACGAGGGTCAGTTCGTGACCGTCGGCGCGACGATGCTGGGCAGCCGCGTGCTCGACGCCCTGCCGCTGATTGTCGACATCGTCCGCCGTCCGCGGCTGGCCGCCGAGGACTTTGAGCCCTCACGCGATCTCGCCGTACAGGCCATCGAGAGCCTGAAGGACGACCCGCAGGAGCGTG
This sequence comes from uncultured Phycisphaeraceae bacterium, assembly GCA_964477615.1. Taxonomy (GTDB): domain Bacteria; phylum Planctomycetota; class Phycisphaerae; order Phycisphaerales; family UBA1924; genus JAFLCM01. The sequence continues at coordinate 1,624 of CAYZFW010000622.1, forward strand.
TGATGCACCTGCTGCGGAAGCGGCACAACCCAGACCCGATCGGACGATCAAGCCTTGGCACCGTCGAGGGGCTGGAGAACCTGAAACACGAAGACCTCGCGCCGGCGTGGGCGCAGGGCGCGGTGCCGGGCGGCGGGGTCATCGGCATCGCCGGCGGTGTCGAGGCGGAACCCATCGCGAAGAAACTG
>CAYZFW010000623.1:0-1805 GCA_964477615.1 uncultured Phycisphaeraceae bacterium
GCATCCGCGGTGAGTTGATCCCGCTCCAGCAGCAACGCCGCACGCTTGCGGAAGACGCCTACCGCGCCGGCCAGAGCGATGTGACCGCACTCTTCCTCGCTGAGCAGGACCTTCGACTGACCCAGGCGAAAGCGATCGAGGTTGAGAGGCAGGCCGCAACCGCGTTCGTCCGTCTCCAGCGTGCGGTTGGCGGGCCCGGGGTGGCTGTGCCGCTCCTGACTTCACCCTCGTCGCCCACAGCATCGCAACCCGCTCCGGCGAGTGGGAGCGCGAGTGCTTCGCCGCTCTCAGCCCTACCAGCGTCCCCGAACCGCTAACGCCAGCCACCTGCAAACACCACCACCGAGACCCGAAGCCACATCCCGAGAACACCTATGAGAACCATGAAGATGAATCGCCTGTCCTGGCCTAACTTCCAATCCTCAGCAATCGCCGCCGCCGTGATGATGCTGGTCGTCTTGACCGGGTGCAAGAAGCACGCCGAGGGAGATGGTCACGATCACGGCGCAAAGCCGCCCGCCAAGGCCGACGAGCACGCAGGCCACGACCACGGCTCTGAAGGCGGCGGACATAAGGAGCACACCGACGAGGTCAAGCTCACCGCCGAAGCCGTCGAACGCTACGGCGTGAAAGCAGAGTCCGCACAACTCTGGGTGCTGAAGCCGACAGTGGTGACTCCCGCTCGCGTCGCGTTCAACACCGAGGCCATGGCGCACGTGGGCTCGCCGCTGCGGGGCCGCGCGGTCGAAGTGAAAGTTCGATTAGGCGACATGGTCAAGGCCGGGCAGGAACTGGTGATCATCGAAAGCCCCGAACTCGGCGAGGCCCAGGCGGACTACCTCCAGAAGAAGACTGCGGTGCTGACCGCTGGGCCAGCCGTCGAACTCAGCAAGATCGCGTGGGAGCGGGCCAAAGGGCTGTACGAGCAGTCGCAGGGCATCTCGCTCACCGAGGTGCAGCGCCGAGAGGCCGAGCACAAGGCCACAATCGCGGGCGTCAAGGCCGCCGAGGCCGCCGCAATGGCTTCCGAGAACCGGTTGCACCTCCTTGGAATGAAGCAGGACGAGGTCACCACCCTCGCGAGCACGAGCGAGATCGCGCCGCGTCACGCGATCAAGGCCGCGATCGATGGGCAGGTCGTGCAACGCGAAGTCACCCTGGGCGAACTCGTCGGCCCCGACCGCGAGGCCTTGATGATCCTTGCCGACACGCGTCTGCTCTGGGTGCTGGCCGATGTGCCCGAGGCCGAACTCGCGGGCATCGCCGTCGGGGCCAGGGCGTGGATCACCATCGGCTCGGCGACGGGCGAGAGCGAAGGTGTGGCCGCCCCGAAGTTTGAGGGCGTGGTTGCGTTCATTGCCCCGCTGGTGGACCCGACCACCCGCACCGCCCAAGTGCGTATCGAAGTGCCCGCATCGCTCGAGAACGGACTCATGCTCCGCCCCGGCATGTTCGCGCAGGCCGAGATCGTGGCATCCATGCCGGGCGGCACGGACCCGGCACCGATGGTCGCGGTCCCCGACGAGGCGATTCAGACCGTGGAGGGCGGCCCGGCCGTCTTTGTCCCCGTGGCCAACGAACCCAACACCTTCGCCAAGCGAGCCGTCACCATCGGCAAGCCCGTCGGCGGGCTGGTTCCCATCTACGCCGGTCTGGTCGAGGGCGAGCGGTTTGTCATCGCTGGCACGTTCATTCTCAAGGCAGAGCTCGGCAAGGGCTCCGCGGCGCACGAGCATTAAACAAGTACGCCGCTCAAGGAGACCCATCCCATGCTTGAATCCCTGCTCCACTTCTCAATCAAGAAC
>CAYZFW010000624.1:0-1804 GCA_964477615.1 uncultured Phycisphaeraceae bacterium
TCCTCTGCAATGCCCTGCTCGGCCTTCTGCCCACCATGAAGTGGATCGCCGCCGCGATGTGGTGGGGCATCGCCGTCGTCGCCGCCGCCACCGCGCTCTGGATGCTGGCCCGCACCATCCGAATCACCGGCCGCGCGTTCCCGAGGGTCGCGGTCGGCTTGGTCGCACTGCTTCTGGTCGCCGTGCCGTCGGTCCTCGCGGTCAACATGACCCGCAGCGACCCCATCCCCTGGCAGGATTACTCACAGTCCCTCGTCGAATCCGAAGCAAAATCAGGCAAGGTCGTGGTGCTCGACTTCACCGCCGATTGGTGCCTCAACTGCAAGGCCCTCGAACAGGCAGTTCTCCGCAAATCCGAAGTCGTCAAACTGCTCAATGACCCCGACGTGGTCCCCATCAAGGCCGACGTCACCGCCAAGTCCGCCCCCGGCTGGAAGGCCCTCGCCGACCTCAACGAAGTCGGCATCCCCCTCCTCGCCGTCCTCAAGAAAGACACCGGCGAACTCGTCTTCAAGAGCAACGCCTACACCCCACAGCAGGTCATCGACGCCATCGAACAAGCTCGCAAGTAGCACGTGCCACGGGCTTCGCCTTCCGAGGCGATGCCCGTGCGTCCTCTTCACTCATGCCTCTTGCCTTATGCCTCCTGCCCTCCCCTAAAACTGAATCGGAATCCCCTCCTTGCGGTACTTCTCGATCAGCAGTTTCGCTTCGGTGAGGGTCTGCTCAAGCCGAACCGCCGCGTCGTTGAGGTTCCGGAACAGATCGGGGTTCTTCAGCAGTTGTCCGGCGGTGCCCTCGCCCGCGGTGGCGGCGGCGACGAGCTTCTGGACCTCCGACACCACCTCCCCCAACGCCCGCGACGCCGCACCGAGGTCCGCAGCGGTCTTGTTGAACTGGTCGGTTGCACCTTTGGCACTGTCGGTGACGGCGACGGCGGTCTTCTTCCACTCGTCTGTCAAAGCCGCAACTTTGTCGAGGGTTTCGCTGAGTTTCTTCATAGCCCCCTGCGCGTCGGCCTTCATCCCGGCGTCGCCGAGCCAGCCTCGCGCGTCGGCGACGGCGTTGTCAAACCGTTCGACGGTGGTCACGAGGTTCGCGGTCGCCGTGCCCGCTTCGACCTCGGCGAGGGTGCGTGCCGCGAGGAGTTCCTTCACGCGGAGGCCCACGTCGGTGTATGTGTCGGCGAGGGTGTTGAACTTCGCGACGGCGGTGTCGAGTGTCCCCAGACGCTTGTCGAGGAGGCTGGAGAGTTCGCCGGTGAGCCCCGGCGCGTAGGCCTTGCTGGTGAAGGTGTCGCCGTTGCTGAAGAAGCCGGTGTCGCCTTCGGGGCTGCCCGCCTTGACGGGGAGCGCCGTGAGCGAGAGCGTCGATTGGCCGACGAGGTCGCGCAGGATGGCGACCGAGACGTCCTTGGGCACGCGGACGTTCTTTTCGATGGCGAGATCGAGCACGACGCCCTCGCGCGGGTCGTCCCAGGTCTTGATGGACTTGACGTTCCCGACGCGGACGCCGTTCAGCGTGATCGGCGCACTCGGCAGCATCCCACCCGCGTTGTCCATCCGCAGCAGCACGCTGTACGACGGCGTGCGGAACCACGAAAGTTCGCCCATCAGCCAGAGCAGGACACAGAGTCCCACGAGGCCGATGATGGCGGTGACGCCGATGACAAAGTCCCGGACAGGGTGCTTCACGGCGTGCTCCTTCCGGCCTTGCGGCCCGGGCGGGTGAGGATTCGAGGTGCTTCCTCGGGCTCATAGTGGCCTCGGAGAAAGTTCTGGACGTGCTCGTCTTGTGAGCGTTC
>CAYZFW010000625.1:0-1802 GCA_964477615.1 uncultured Phycisphaeraceae bacterium
AGCCGCCCTCGGGCACCGGCTTGGGCGCCACGGGGTCATTGGGATGAGCGTGGATGGGCGTGCCCTGCGGGCGCTGGGGCTGCTGCGGTTGCTGCGGCTGGCCGTCGGGCGATCCGCCGCCCTTGCCGCGGCGGCGACGCCGGCGACGACGCCCGCCGCCCTCGCCCGGTGCGCCCTGCGCGCTCTGGCCCGGCGCGGGTGAGCGTTCCTTCACCCAGCCCTCGTCGTCGCTCTCGCCCTCATCGGAGATGAGATCGTTCTCGGCCATCTGAGGCTCCTGCACCAGTTCGGGCGGGAGGTCGGACTGCTCGCCGCGGGAGTCGACGGACCAGTCGCCCTCGGCTTCGTCCTTGCTGGCGACGGCGTACTGCCACTGGGGCAGGTCCTTGGGCACCTTGGGCTTGTTGAGCTTCTCGATCTCGATGTCCGCGTTGTTCTCGTCGTAGGCGTAGAACGTGACGCGGTCGACGGCGACAGCGTCGCTCACGCGCACGTCCACGTGCTTCTTGCTGTGGAACTCAAGCCGCGAGATCGCCTGCCGCTTGCTGCTGAGCAGCTCGCCGGCCATGCGCGGCGAGACCACCATCTCGACCTTGGCCACCTGCGGGCGGTCGAGCAGCGCCTGCAGTTCGCGCATCGCGTCGCCCGAAACGGAGTCGGGGCGGCGCAGCTTGCCGCGCCCCTGGCAGGCGGGGCAGCCTGCGAAGTGGTGGCTCTGGAACGAGCCCTTCATGCGCTGGCGGGTCATCTCGACGATGCCGAACTCGCTGACCGGGAGTGTGCGTGTGGCGGCGCGGTCGCGCTTCAGGCGCTCCTTGAACTGCCCCTCGATGTCCTTGCGGTGCTTGCGGTTGGCCATGTCGATCAGGTCGCACAGCACCAGCCCGCCCACGTCGCGGAGTTTCAACTGGCGGCAGATCTCGTCGACGGCTTCCTGGTTGGTCCGGAAGGCGTTGGTCTCGCTGTCGCGGCTCTCGCGGCTCTTGCCGCTGTTGACGTCGATGGCCACCAGCGCCTCGGCCTCGTCGATGACGAGGTAGCCGCCCGAGGGCAGCGGCACTTCGCGGGAGTGGATGTGCTCGATCTGCTCCTCGATGCCGAAGGCGTGGAACATCGGGGCGCCGAGGTTGTAGTGCATGAGCTTGGTCGTGCCGCGGGGCGACACGATCTTCATGAACCGCGCGGCCCGCCGAATCGCCGCCTCGTTGTCGATCACGATCTCGGTGATCTCGGTGTTCCAGATGTCGCGCAGGGCACGCATCAGGAGGTCGCTCTCGGCGTAGAGCAGGCGCGGCCCGCTGCCGGTGGAGCGGCGCTTCTCGATGTCGGTCCAGAGGCGCTGGAGATACGCGAGGTCGCGCTTGATGTCGGTCTTGTTGCGCCCGATCCCGGCCGTGCGCACGATGAAGCCGAACCCCTCGGGCAGTTCGAGCTGATCGAGGATCGCCTTCATCTCCTTGCGGGCGTCTTCGTCCTCGACCTTCTTCGAAACGCCGCTCTTGTCCATCTGCGGCAGCATCACGAGGTAACGCCCCGGGATGCTGAGGTAGCTGGTGAGGGTGGGGCCCTTGGTGCTGATGCCTTCCTTCAGCACCTGGACGAGGATCTCCTGCCCGCGCTTGAGGCACTGCTGGATGGGCGGGCGTTCGCGCCGCGGCGTCTTCTTGCCGATGCGCTCGGTGGTGTCGTCGTCTTCGCCGGGGAAGTACTGGGGGTGGACGTCGGAGACGTGCAGGAAGCCGTTGGTGCCGAGCCCGAAGTCGACGAACGCGGCCTGGATGGACGGCTCAACGTTCATCACC
>CAYZFW010000626.1:0-1800 GCA_964477615.1 uncultured Phycisphaeraceae bacterium
GGCGCTTCGGCACGATTAGGCTTTGTCTGACGGGTGCCCTTGGGTACCCCGGCGGCCCCGAATCCAATGTGAATCCGCCCGCTGGGGATCAGCGGGGTACCCGGATTCGATCCGCCTGGCAGAATCCAAGACGGACTGTGTACTTACGGGTGCAGCGTGGGCGGCGCGGTCTGGGTGCGGCTCCTGATTCACATCCGACTCAACGGACGAACGCTTGCTACTTCGCCCGCTTGCGACCGTTGATATCCCGTGTCTCGGCCCGCGGCGTGTCGTTGTCCTCCACGCCGTCCTCCGCCGCGTCGTCCTCGTCGACTTCCACGTACTCCTCAACCTCGACGTACTCGTACTCGTCGTCGTCTTCGGCCGCGGAGCCCTCCGGCTCGGCGTCTTCGTCCTCATCGTCGTCCGACGCGACCGCTTCGAGAGCCTCGTCTTCCTCTTCGTCGATCTCGGCGGCAACCTCCGCGTCCTCGTCGACTTCCTCCTCGTCCAAACCCGCCTCGGCTTCGATCACCGTCTCGTCGTCCGCTTCGGTCTCGTCCTCGGCTTCGTCAACGGCGTGGTCGTCATCCTCGTCGGCGGTGCCGTCATCGGTATCCTCGACCGCCGCCACCGGGGCCTTTCTTGCCTCCAGAACCGACGAATCCCGGGCCACCGCAGGCAGCGTCCCCGCCGACTTCGGTGCCGTGCCCGCGGCCGAGGCGATGCTCGCCGCCGCACCGGTCGCGGCTCCACCGGTCAGCAGCGAGGCGCTGGCCCAGTTGATGGCCTGCTTGCCCGACACTTTCTCGGGATCGCCCTCGGTGTCGGTCTTGACGCCGATGCGTTCCTTGGGCTTGCCGAGGCGCGTTCCGGGGGTGCCGTCGGTGCCGTCTTCGTCGTCGACCTCGAACGCCTCGTCCTTCTTGGGCGTGGGAGCCGTGAGAGCGGCGGGCGGTCCGCCGGTTCCTCGCGCGACGACCGGATCGCCGTCTTCGTCGAGCACGATGCCGCCGCCGATCTCGGAGAGGCCGGTCACCGGGGCGGCCGCACCGGGCTCGGTGCCGAAGAGTGTGTCCTCGCGGTCGGTCATACCTTCCTTGGCGAGGATGGCCTTGATGGCGGCCCATTCCTCCTCGCTCATCACGACCTCGCGGGCGACCGAGCCCTTGTGCTCGCCGATGATGCCGACGATGCCCATGAGCTCGATGAGGCGGCTGGCCCGCGTGTAACCGATGGCGAGTCGGCGCTGCAGCAGCGACACGCTGCCGCGGCGGGTTTCCAGCACGATCTCCACCGCCTTGTCGAACAAGGGGTCTTCCTGGGCCGCGGCCATGGCCTTCTGCTCGGCCTCTTCCGGTGATGCGGTGTTGAAGTTGCCGTTGACCTTGCCCAGGCCGCTGTTGCGGATGGCCACCAGCGAGCGCTCGAACGACGGGGCCGAGTGCTCCTTCACGAACTTGACCACCCTGCGCGTCTCGCCGTCGTCCACCAGCGTGCCCTGGGCGCGCATGGCCGTGCTGCTCCGCGGCGTGAGCATCAGCATGTCGCCCTGGCCCAGCAGCAGCTCGCCGCCCTTCTGGTCCATGACGATGCGCGAGTCCATACCGCTCGCAACCTTGAACGCGATGCGCCCCGGCATGTTCGACTTGATGAGGCCTGTCACCACGTTCGCCTGCGGGCGCTGCGTCGCCAGGATCAGGTGGATGCCCACCGCGCGGGCCTTCTGCGCGATGCGCACGATCGACGACTCGACCTCCTTGTTCGTCATCATCAGGTCGGCCAGCTCGTCGATCACGAACACCATGTACGGCAGCTTCC
>CAYZFW010000627.1:0-1798 GCA_964477615.1 uncultured Phycisphaeraceae bacterium
CTGCAAGAGGCCCACAAGGGCGACGCACCGATCCTGCTCCGCATCGAAACCCGCGCTGGCCATGGCGCCGGCAAGCCGACGGACAAGCAGATCGCCGAGGCAACCGATCGTCTGGCTTTCATGGTGAAGTACCTCAACATGAAGCCGACGCTGCCAGCGGTGCTGCCCGTGGCGCCGACGGCTCCGGATGGGAACAAGTAAGGCCAGCTTCCAGCATTGTTCCGTCGAACATTGGCCGCTCCCCGCCCCCGTTGCTTCAACGGGGGTTTTTCTTTCTTTGCTGTCTTTCGGGGAACACCCAGTCGCTCCGAGTTCGTTTCACGATCATCTCAACGGCGTCGAGTTGCTCCTTCGGGCAGACCGCAATCCTGAACTCGATACGACGGAGGTGCTTCAACACAAACTGCCGCTTGTCCGCGTTGTTTCGCTTTCCATGCCCGCCGCTCCCCATTGGCAAGAGCGAACGCATGCGATTTCCCACGTCGACTCCCTGCCCGAAGAGAACAGACTTTGTTCCACAGAGCGTCCGTAAGCGGAGTTCGTAGACGCCCGCGCCCCGATGCCCGAACATCTCGGCCCGCAGCCCGCCGACGGGGTGCGGCCTCGGAAAGGGATACCAATCCGTCCAACAAAGCCGGGTCACACACACCTCCGAACTCATCCGGCGGCCCGTGCCCGTGGCGCTCTCTTGCGCGGCTTCGCCGTTCCGAGCAGTGTTCGCATCGCCTCCATGTCGTAGTACCGTTCGCCGCAGGAAGGGCACACATCCGCGAGAACGGTCGACGTCGTCCCGGTTCGGGCGGAAGTGACTTCCACCCGTCGGCGTGCGACACGGTCGGACCCGCACATCACGCAGGTCGTCAGCCCGCGTGCCGGCGTTGACGAGCGTTTAGTCGCCGAACGTCGCGATCTTTGAGGAGATGAAGACGTAGAACGTTTCTTCGCCTTCGAAGCGGGCGATTTTCCCTTTGGTGTAGATGAGGACGCCCGAGTAGGTGAAGCTCTTGATGACATGGAGTTTTTCATCGGAGCGGGTCCGGTTGGGGCTGGTAGATCGAAGTGATTTGAAGATCGACTGGGCGTTCATCACCGCCTCGCACACGTCGTCCTCCGTGAGGTCGTCGTAGTCCATCTCCTCGAGTGCTTTCTGGGTGAAGCGGACAGCCCGCTTCAGCACCAGCCGCTTGATCCTGACCAGAACATCCATCAATCTATTCTATACCCCGTTCGCCCTATCGTCCCCGCGTGATCGCCCCGATCCTGCTGCTGCTCTCCGCCGCCTTCGCCGTGCCGACGCTGCTGACGTTTGTCTGCCGCGCCCTCGGCCGCCGTGCGCTCCTTCATGATTCGCCGGGTTCCGCGGGGCACATCAAGCAAGCCATCCGGCGCGTCCCCAACATCGGCGGCGTCGCGATCTTCGCCACCATCGCCCTCTTCATGCTCGCGGGCCTCGGCGTCGCCGCGCGGAATGCCGACCTTTCCGCCCCGTGCCTCGTCCGCGACAACCTCCCTGAGATCGCCGCCCACATGCCCGGTATCCGTGAGCAGACACCGATGGCCCTGGCTCTGCTCGGCTGCTTGCTGGCGCTGCACGTCACAGGACTGATCGACGACCGCCGCGCCCTCCCGCCCATCCCCAAGCTGCTCGTGATCGCCGCGGCGTCGGGCGTGATGACCGTCGGGTTCGATTGCCGCCTGCTCACGTTTCTCGACGCCCCCGCCGGGGGTCCGTGGCTCTCGTGGCTCGTGACCATCCTCTGGTTCGTCGTCATCACCAACGCCATGAACTTCATGGACA
>CAYZFW010000628.1:0-1796 GCA_964477615.1 uncultured Phycisphaeraceae bacterium
GCGTACCAGCCGATTCTCCTGCATGGTGGCAACGACGACGACTGGGTGATCCGACTCATCGGCGCGCTGGCGCTGCTGGCAGGATGCTCCGCCGTGGGCCTGGTGGTCGCGGTGCGTCTCGGCGCGACGACGAAGTGGACGGCCACGAGCGAACCCTACAAGGCGCTCACCATCTCGTGTCCGCGCTGCGCCAAGCGCCAGCCCATCGCTCTGCCCGAGTCCGCGTGCGTCAACTGCCGTCTGCGGTTCCGTGTCAGCATGCACGACGACCGCTGCCCCACGTGCGGCTACGACACATCGGGTCTGAACTCCCCGGTGTGCCCCGAGTGCGGCGGAGGGGTGATGCTCCGATCGGCGTGGGACGCCGCGGCTCAGCGCCTGCCTGACGCCCCGGCTTCCATCAGGGAGCCTGCGGCGAGAACGTAGGGTTGGTTCGGCGTGTTCTAGATCCCCCGATTAAGCACCAGGGGCCTTCACTGGCATCAGCGACTCGGCAACCTGAGCGCTGTCATCATGCGGCCTTGTGCCGGCCTGACGCCCAGCTGCCGAGCACCTCCTCATCGAGCGGCCGACCGTTCATCCCGTCGCGCAGCGAGGCTGACTGCTGAGGGTCGGTCGCGCGTCGGTCGTCCGGAGGTCTTCAAACCTCTATCCTGTCGGCCCATGGACGAGACGCAACTCGGAGTCATCACCCGCTTCGCCCCCAGCCCCACCGGCCACCTCCACATCGGCGGCGCCCGCACCGCCCTGTTCTGCTGGGCCTACGCCCGCCGCACCGGCGGCACCTTCCTCATCCGCATCGAGGACACCGATCAGGCCCGCTCCTCCGAGGCCTCGGCCCAGGGCATCCTCGCCGACCTCGCGTGGCTGGGCATCCACTGGGACGAGGGGCCTCTCCTGGTACGTCGGCTCTCCGAGCCGACTTCTCGTCTGGACGCTTCACCCCGAGATGTCGGCTCGGAGAGCCGACGTACCGGCACCGATGCTCACGCCGACACCGGGACTTCCAAGCCCCTCGGCGGCGACCCGCGCCGCGTCGCCCCCTTCGAACAGTCCAAGCGCCTCCACCTCTACAACGCCGTCGTCGATGAGATGATGGCCAAGGGCCTCGCGTACGCGGACTTCTCATCCGCCGACAAGCTCGCCGAGGCGCGCAAGGCCGCGGAGGCCGCCAAGCAGACGTTCCGCTACCACCCGCCCGCGTCCGAGATCGCGCCCTTCGATGAGCAGCGCCGCCGCATCGCCGCCGGTGAGAAGCACGTCATCCGCTTCCGCGCCAGCGAAGAGCCCGTGAAGGTCACCGACGAGGTTCTCGGCGAGGTCGCCTTCGGGCCCGGCGAAGTCGATGACTTCGTTCTCCGTAAGGCCGACGGCTTCCCCACGTACCACTTCGGCGTGGTCGTTGATGACGAGATGATGGGCGTCACCCACGTGCTCCGCGGCCAGGAGCACCTCATGAACACGCCGCGCCACGTCGCCCTGCAGAAAGCCCTGGGCTACCGCACGCCGGTGTACGCCCACATGCCGCTGATCTTCAACGATCAGGGCGCGAAAATGAGCAAACGCGAGCGCGATCAGGCGGCCCGAAAGGCCGTGAAGGACGCCAAACTCACCGCACCGCCCCAGGGCGCGAGCGTCGATGCCGCCACCTTCACCGCGTGGCTGGGCGACACCAAGCGCCAGCTCGAGACGGGCCAGCTCGAGTCCCTCGCCGCGGCGATGAACCTCGCGCTCCCCGAGGTCAGCGTCGACGACTTCCGGACAATCAACCGTCGCGGGTCGCGAAACGCCAGGTC
>CAYZFW010000629.1:0-1791 GCA_964477615.1 uncultured Phycisphaeraceae bacterium
GGCCACCAGTGCTCTGTCGGCGGGGATGCTCCGCGGCAGCATGTTCGCGTAGAACAGGTCCGCCTCCGAGCGGCACCGGCTGAACACGCTGTCAAAGACCGCGAACGGTGCGCTGGTCGCGTGTTTCTCCGAGGTCAGTCTCAGACGCAGCGTGACGCTCTTGCCCGCGGGGACGCTGAGCCGGAACCACGCTGCGGCCTTGGTGCCGGTGTTGCCGGGGTTCACTGCGGCGGCTTCCCCGTTGACCACGCGCCGGTGGAAGGCGTCCTTGGTGTACGCCCCGGCGCTGGGCACACCGAAGAGCCGCTCCATGTTGGTCTCGTTCTCGGTGAACAGCATCTCAGCCGGCGATGCCGAGCCGTCAATGCTCCACACCATGTTGCCCAGCGTGGGGTGCTCGGCGAGCACGTCGCCGCCGCGCCGCTGAGACAGGCGAGGCTTCTCGCTCACTTCCTCCATCGTCTTGCCCCACGACCACGTGTTGCGGAACCACAGCGTGGGCAGCACGTGAATCTCGGCGTCGGGCGATCCTGCGGGGGAGCGGTTGCTCACCGTCACGCGGATCAGGACGTCGTCCGGCCCGCCCTTGGCGTACTCCGCCTGTACGTCGAACGTCCCCTCACTGCCGGAATCAAACACACCGGTGTCCGCGAGTTCGTACTCGGCCTGCTCGCGGTTGCGGGCTCGGCTCTCGTTCACCAGCGCCGCGTAGGGGTACGGTGCGCGGGGGTACTTGTAGAGCGCCTTCATGTACGAGTGCGTGGGGGTCGAATCGAGGTAGTAGTAGTTCTCCTTGCAGTCTTCGCCGTGGTTGCCCTCGGGGCCGGTGAGGCCGAACAGGCGTTCCTTAAGGATTGGGTCCTTCCCGTTCCACAGCGCCAGCGCGAAGCACAACCGGCACTCGCGGTCGCAGATGCCCAGCAGCCCGTCCTCACCCCAGCGGTACGCGCGGCTCCGCGCGTGGTCGTGGGGGAACGAGTTCCAGCAGTTGCCGTCGGCGGAGTAATCCTCGCGCACCGTGCCCCACTGCCGCTCCGAGAGGTACGGCCCCCACCGCTTCCAGTTGGCTTTCCGCGCCGCGTCGTCACGCAACCGACGCGACTCGGGGTCGTCGTAATGCACCGGGCCCAGCGGGGGCATGGACAAACTGGACGCGGATGACACTGGCGTGGCTGGGTCCGGCATGGGGGCATTCTCGCCGGGATGGCCCGGCGTGCAACACCCCTCTATTCACAGACGCTTCGCGGTAGCATCGTCGCGTGATCCCGCCCGCTCCGATCATTCCGCCCGACCGCACGTCCGGGGTTGGTCGCGTGTCTTCGACGGCGCAGATGGCACCGCTCACGCTCTCCGCCGCGGTCTTCCTGCTGTTCGCGCCCATTGGGCTGCTGGTCGGGCTTGTTCAGACGAGTGCTTGGGGTTGGGGCGGCGGCCTCGCCGCGGCGGTTTTCTCGGGGTTGAACGCGCTGCTGTGGCAACATGCGATCTCGCGGCGTCGCTGGCTGATGCTGGGCGTGGTGGCGCTTCTGCCCTTTGTGGGCCAATGGGCGTTCTTCGCCCCATTGAACGCCGCGGGCCTGTATGCGCTGGGCAGCGGGCTGTCCGAGGGGTGGCGGCGGGTGATCCTCGCGGCCATGGCGGTGGCGTCGCTTTCGCTTGGCTTCACGCTTCTGATTCGGTACCTCAGCGCTTCCGAGCGCCGGTCGGCCCGCGCCAAAGCTGAACTCGACGTCGCCCGGCGGATGCACGACAGCATCGTCCCGACCATCGCCCACAACGCGGGCTGGGCCA
>CAYZFW010000630.1:0-1784 GCA_964477615.1 uncultured Phycisphaeraceae bacterium
GAGCAGGGACCACCGCAATCTCGAAGCGTTCTGGCTCGCCGACCTGTTTGTGTTGGCGGTGTACGACGTCACCAGGCACATGCCTCGTGACGAACTTTTCGGCCTCACCTCGCAGCTGCGCCGAGCCGCAGTATCGACTGCGGCAAACATCGTGGAAGGCGCCGCACGTTCTTCTGAGCGTGAGTTCGTCCAGTTCCTGAACATCGCGATGGGATCGCTGCGTGAAGCTGGCTACCACCTTTCGCTCGCCGTGCGACTCGGGATGATCGACCAGCCAACCGCCGCCAGAGCTCAGGATGCATACGAACAGGCCGCAAAGGTGCTTCACGGGCTCATCCGGTCGTTCCAGCCCCGCCCATTCCCTCCCGAATAGGCCATTCCGGTCGCAAGACCCAAGACCCAAGACTCAAGACTCAATCTCGACAACGAAATCCACTTCGACCGCAGCACCGAGCGGGAGTGCGGGAACCCCAACAGCAGCACGAGCGTGCTTCCCCGCCTCCCCAAAGATCTCTACAAGCAGATCACTCGCCCCGTTCGCCACCTTGGGCTGTTCCGTGAACCCGTGGTCGCACGCCACGAACACGCCGACTTTCACGATCCGCTTCACGCGGTCGATTGATCCCAGCGCCGCCTGCAACTGCGCCAGCCCGTTCAGCACGCATTGGCGGGCGCAAGCCTGGCCCTGTTCCAGCGTCACGCTGGTGGGCAGAGTGCCGGAGGCAAGCATGGCCCCGTCCTTCATAGGGATCTGACCGGCCACAAAGGCCAGCCCGGCCTTTTCCACAACCACGACAGGCACATAGGACGCCACGGGCTTGGGGGCGGGGGGGAGGGTGATGCCGAGTTCGGCGAGTCTCTGGGTGGGGGTGGGCATGGGTGGGGGTTCTCTGAGTTTGGACAACCTGTTTCGGGGGGTGTTCGGTTCGGACAACGCTCCGCGCGAGGCCCCCTCCCGCCAGACTTGGCCAAGATTTCACTTTGTTTCCGTTCGGGTGCGGGGCCTGCGGAACCGGATAACCTTGACAGGCGAATAGGTGCCCGTATCGTAGCGTTCCAGAAGCCCCGCGCACCCGCTCCACAAACACACCCCGGCGAACTGTTTTCCCGTCCTGATTTTTCTTATCAGGGATTGTGCTCGCCCGTGTTTCGGACCGTGCCGCGCGGCTTTGGAAGCGGTTTCGTCACCGTTTCCCGTGGACGCTTCACGCTTTTCCCCGACGCTACGCGGGGGATGGGGTGAGGTGTCCGCACCAGCCGGATGGCGGCACGTTGCCCCACACGGTTTGACGGTCGGCCCCTCCTGCGCTTGTCGTGGGAAAGATGCATCGGGCCGCCCGTCAGCGCGTCACCCTCCTCGGGCGGGGGGGCACCCACGCGGCAGAGCACACCAGCCCGGAGGCATGCACCCCATGCAAGCGACTCAGAACAAGTCTCGCGGCTTCACCCTCGTCGAACTGCTCGTGGTCATCGCGATCATCGCGCTGCTCATCGGCATCTTGCTGCCGGCCCTCAGCCGCGCCCGCAAGAACGCCCAGCAGATCAAGGACGGCACCCAGGTCCGCGCCATCGTCCAGGCTCTCAACAACTTCGCCGCCTCCAACCGCGGCTCGTTCCCCCTGCCCTCGGCCCTCGACCGCGGCAACATCACCGAGCCCAGCCTGGCCGCGACCGCTTCCGAGAAGGACCGCACCGGCTCGATCTTCTCCGTCATGATCTTCGGCAACCTGCTCACCCCCCGAAGGCATGGTGTCCCCGACCGAGCAGGGCCGCGTCCAGACGTT
>CAYZFW010000631.1:0-1780 GCA_964477615.1 uncultured Phycisphaeraceae bacterium
CATCGGCGACGCAAGCAACTGCCCGCAAGCACCCGATACCCTCCCTCCGAATCTGTGCTCTGTGCTCTGTGCTCTGTGCTTCGCACTCGAAACGCCCTTCCGATTTTCGCTTTTCACTTTTCGCTTTTCGCTTTGCATGCCCCGCCCAGACCCCACGCTCATCGAACTCCACACCGACGGCGCCTGCTCCGGCAACCCCGGGCCCGGCGGGTGGGCGTTCATCCTCAAGCACCCCGCCAGCGGGAAGGTCGTTGATGGCTCCGGCGGCGAGGCCGACACCACCAACAACCGCATGGAACTGCTCGCCGTCATCAACGGCCTGAGCGCCATCAAGAAACCCAGCCGCGTGGAGCTCTACTCCGATTCGCAGTACGTCCTCAAAGGCCTCGAAGAGTGGATGCCCGACTGGAAGAAGCGCGGCTGGAAGACCGCCGCGAAGAAGCCGGTGAAGAACCAGGACCTGTGGATGCGCCTCGACGAACTCAAGGGCGTCCACAAACTGAGCTTCCACTGGATCAAGGGTCACAACGAGCACCCCGAGAACGAGGCGTGCGACCGCATGGCCGTCGCGGCCCGCGACGCGTACAACGCCGGTCTTCGCCCCAAAGACGAGCCGTTCGTCGTGTGATGTTTCGGGCGATCACCTTCGCGCCCACGCCCACAGCGCCGCGCTGATCCCCAGCAGCGCCGCTCCGTTCGCCTGGTGCAGCGACGCGACCACGAACGCCGCGCCCTCTTTCCCGCTCCCGTCGTAGGGCAGCACCAGGAAGAGCGCCGCCAGACCCAGCCCCGCCTGCACGACGACGGTGTGCAGCACGCCGTGGGCCAAGGGCTTCAGCGGCCGATCGAACTTCATCGCCCGGAAGGCGGCCATCGCCGCGGCGATCATCACGAACACCGCGAACCCCGCGTGACTGAACAGCGCGTGCATGTGCTGGAAGTGCCGCGACGCCGCGCCGAGGGCCAACTGCATCAGCAGTGTCACGAGCAGTGCCGACGTAAAGAACCGCAGGGCCGCGTCGGGTCTGCCCGTTCCGTCAGTTCCGTCCGCCGGATCGGCGTCGGTTCGTCGCTTCCACGTCATCGAGAGCACCGAGGCCACGGCACACAACATCCCAAAGGTGATTTGCCCCAGCACGCCGTGGACCATCCGCATCGTCCGGCTGGTGCCCGTGTCGGTGCGCGTGGCGTAATCCGCTGGGACCTCGGCGGGGTTCGGGAGCGCCGCCAACGCGTCGGCCGTGGTGGGCGCGTGCGCGTCTGCAGCGGTCACCCCCAACCCGCCAAGAGCTCCCTGCAGGCAAACCAGCGCGAGCACCCCGGCCACCAGAGCCTTTGCCCACCTACGACGCTCCACTACGAGCGTGAACACCATCAATGTGAAAGTGGTTAGCCCGATGAGCGTGCCGAAGAGACGGTGGGCGTGCTCGTAGTAGATTCCCCCAGTCATTCGCGAGAGCGGGAACAAGAACATGTTCGAGCCAAACGAATTCGGCCAGTCCGGTACAGCCAGCCCGGCCTTGGCGCTTGTCACCAGCCCGCCGGAGAAGATCACCGGTACCACCGCGAGCACCGCCACCTTGGCAAAGCGCGCGAGCCACACCTCGCACTCAGACACGCCCATCGGCAGCGCCGAGCGGGAACCGCTGGCGGCAGACACGCCCCCAAGCCAGCCGCCCACGGCACCGATCACACCCGAAAACACGAAGTACCCCGCCAGCAGCGCCGCCCAGTTCGGTCTCAGCTCGTTCGGCCCTTCGCCGGTCGACAGCAGCGACCC
>CAYZFW010000632.1:0-1779 GCA_964477615.1 uncultured Phycisphaeraceae bacterium
TGAGCCACATCACGTAGTCGGCACCCCTGGCGACACCCATGGCATCGCGCAGCGGCCTCACCATCCCCCAGCCAAGGAACCAGGTAAAGATCGTCAGCGCGCTGAGCAGCGTGACCGCGCCCTCGCCGGGGCGGATCGAAAACGGCGCGAGCAGGCGGTCGAGGAGATCGCCCCCTTCTTGGTGGGCCGGCGGGTCTGCCTGGGGGTTGGTCATGGGGTGGGCGCGGGCGGGTGGGGCGTGACGGGCGGAGCGGACGCCTTGATACCACATGGACCATACCGGGCTGCAACCGCGCTTGAAGCGATGTGGTATCACGCCCAGCCGCCGGCGCGGGCGCTGTCCGTTCGCGCCTGGGGCTGCCGTTCATCGGCATCCCCCAATCTCCTAGAGGACTACGCATGAGCCACGAACCCTCGGCCAAAGTTTCCGCCACGAAGACTCCGACCTCCCATCCCACGCGCCGACGCTTCATGCTCACGGCGATGCTCGCGGCGGGTCTGACGGCGCTGGGCGGGATGGTCTCCACCGCCGCCGCCGATGCACCCGCCACGGCCACCGGTGGTCAGCCGATGCGGCTGCTGATTCTCGGCGGGACGGGCTTCATCGGGCCGCACATGGTCGAGGCCGCGCTGGCCAAGGGCTGGAAAGTCACCATCTTCAACCGCGGGCAGCGCGAGAAGAAGCTCGAAGAGCTCGGCCGCGGGCACAAGTTCATGGACAAAGTCGAGGTCCTCTACGGCAACCGCGACCCCGAGAAGCGGGCCGACGAGAAGGACGACAAATCAGCCCTGGGCCTCGAGTCCCTCAGGGGCAAGTCGTTCGACGCGGTGATCGACAACTCGTGCTACATCCCGCGCCACGCCAAGGCCTCGGCGGAGCTCCTCGCGTCGCAGGGCGTGAAGCACTACCTGTTCATCTCGACCATCTCGGTCTACGCCGCGAACGACAAGCAGAACCAGGATGAGACCGCGGCGGTCGGTACCCTCTCCGATCCCACAAGCGAGAAGCTCGACAACGAGTCGTACGGCCCCCTCAAGGCGCTGTGCGAGCAGGAGGTCGAGAAGGCCTTCCCCGGTAAGTCCGTCATGGTCCGCCCCGGCTTCATCGTCGGTCCGCTCGATACCACCGACCGCTTCACCTACTGGCCCTGGCGCGCCGCGCAGGGCGGCGAGATGCTCATCCCCGGCGACCCCGAGACCCCCATCCAGTTCATCGACGCCCGCGACCTCGCCGACTTCTGCATGCTCGCCATCGAGAAGGGCCTGACGGGCGCGTACAACGCCACCGGCCCCGAGCCGGCGCTGAAGTCCGGCGACTTCTTCAAGGCGTGCATCGACGCCTCGCCCAACAAGCCCACCGTCGTCAACGTGCCGCTTTCGTTCCTCGAAGCGTTCAGCACCGAGAACGGCCCGGTTGATCTCACCATCTGGATCCCGCCCTCGGGCGAGACGGCGGGCTTCCACACCCGCAAGGTGAGCAAGGCCGTGCAGGCTGGCCTGAAGTTCCGGCCCGTCGCCGACACCATCCGCGACACGATGGCGTGGATGAAGACACGCCCCGAGGACGTGCAGAAGAAACTCCGCGCCGGCATGACGATGGAGCGCGAGGCCGAGGTGATCAAGGCCTTCCGCGAGGCCGAGGCCCGCAAGAACGAGAAGAAGGACGGCGAGAGCAAGGGCGGCTGATACCGATCCTGACCAATGCTCGTGCGAGTCCCTAGGCGATGGGTGCCGGGGTACGGCGTCTTCGCCGTGCCCCGATCTGTGGGAGTTTCGCAT
>CAYZFW010000633.1:0-1776 GCA_964477615.1 uncultured Phycisphaeraceae bacterium
GCCGGCGTGAAGGAAAAGCGCGCGGCGATCTTCATCGGCCCCGAGTTCGGCACCGTTTCGCGCCAGGACCTGGTCTTGGCGGCCCGCGAAGCCGGCGACGCCGATTTCGACGTGCTCATCGCCTGAGCAGCGCCGCGGCACAGTGTCTGTGTTCAATGGTCCCGAGCCGGAAGTCGGCGTCGCAAAGTCCGCCGGGGATGAGACGAGACTCGTCGCCGAGTGGATCAAGGCACGGATCGCCGGGGGCATCCGCCCCGAGGAGATCGGCGTGTTCGTGAGATCCTCGGATCAGCTGTCGCGGGCTGAGCGGGCCGTCCGCACTGCCGGGTGTGAAGCAGTGCAGCTCGACTCCGGGTCTGAACCGGCGGACGGAAGGGTCTCAATTGCCACGATGCACCTGGCGAAAGGCCTCGAGTTCCGAGCGGTCGCTGTTGCCGCTGTGGAGAATGGCATCATCCCGCTCGAATCACGCATCGAGGCCGTGACCGATGAGGCGGATCTCGAAGAGGTCTACAACACCGAGCGGCACCTGCATTGTGTGGCTTGCACCCGCGCCCGCGATTGCCTCTTGGTCAGCGGTGCTGAGCCGGTCTCCGAGTTTCTCGATGATTTTCGGAAGAGGTAGCGGCTTCCCGGCTGACAACTCGCGCGATCGGCAGTTGCCGACTTGCAGCGAGGTTCACAACGGGGTCGTTCCCGCAAAGATGCGCGCTAAGTCTTGAAACGACAAAGGCTTGCGGCGAACCGCAAGCCTCTTCGTCAATAGAGGATGGATAGCGGGGATCGAACGGGGCTCCGCCGCTCACGCCGATCTTCGCTTCGATCGGGCGGCCAGCGCGTCTCGTGGACCCCTCCGCTCTGCCCGATGAGGCGAGTTGAGAATGCCACCTCGCAGACTCTCGAAGGCCAATCGTCAGCCCCCCGGGGCCGCCGTCGGGCTGCTTGTACCCTCAGAGACGACAAATCGGTGCCCGTTGGGCATCGTGCGAATCGCAGATCGATCGAGCAGCGCGGTGTAGGCTGCGGGCCGTGTTGTCGCCTTTGGCTGGTCCTTTGCTGACTGCTCGAAACGGGTACTCCGACGCCAAAGTCGTTACGACGGGCCCTTGCCGCACCAAAACGGCTACGCAAACGGCATAGACTCGGTATGTTTGGATTGTGATCGGGCCTTTCGTCCCAAAGCCGATACGCGATCTCGCTCTGAGCGCTGCCCGCAGTTGCCGTGACAACTACCCTATTCCCGCGGAAACCAGAGCGATCGGACAGCCGCCATGCGCCTTGACCTGCTTCTCGCATATTTTGGCACGTCGCCAGCGCTGAAGTTGCTGCGGGCACAACACGCGCCGTTCGTGATTGACTTTCTCCACCGGCAATTCAAGGCACCAGGCCGCATCTCGCTCCCCGCATCTGATCTGGTGAGCGCTTTGAACGACTACCGGGAGTCCGTGCAAACAACTCATCCGGACGCCTTGCGCGACAAGCCAGAGCACTACCTGTCCTCTTGGTGTAGTGGGGAAACACGCTGGCTGCATCGCTCGGTCGAAGGGGGCCGGAACGAGCCGGTGTTTCAGTTGACGCCGCACACAGAGGACGTGTTCATATTCCTCGACCGCGCGCTCCAGAAGGACCTGGGGTTCGTCGGCACCGAGTCCCGCCTGCGCGTCGTGATCAGCACTCTGGCCGATCTCGTCGCCGGTGCCTCGCACGATCCCGAAGTTCGCTTGGCGCATCTCCGAGAGGAACGCACACGGATCGATGATGAGATCGGACAGATCC
>CAYZFW010000634.1:0-1772 GCA_964477615.1 uncultured Phycisphaeraceae bacterium
GTCGTCGCCAGCACCGGGTGCCCGCGCCAACTGTCGCCCTGCTGCGTGGGGATCGCCCACTCCAGCGGGAACCTGCTCGTCAGTTCGAGGTACTCCGACCACAGCAAACTCCGCTGCGGCGGGTTCGCGTAGAAAACGGCATTCAAGACGGCGGCCAGCGGCGAGGCATCCCGCGAAACCAGCAGGTGCATGTTCCCGCTTCCCCGCTCGAATGCGGCCCGTCCGGAATGCCGCATCGAGACCAACACCAGCATCAGCGCTACCGCTACCGAGACGGTGAGGACGGTGACGACGCTGGAGAACAACCGCGAGAAGATGCTGCGGCGGACGATGGTGAGGTCGGTGAGGGCCATGCGCATCAACAGTAGTGGCGCCCTCATGCTGCGGCTATCGGGCGTCATCCCATACCACCAGCACCCGTGGTACCAGCACCCATCTGATTTCTAGCAATCCACACTCGTCCCAACGGGGTGTGCGAGAGAAGCCTGGGGTGAAGCGAGTCTTCGAGCACAACCCCAGGAAAGAAGCGGTGCCGCAAATGAGCCCCGAAGGGGCGACACAGACCTGCCCATGTCCGCTTGTCACGGCGGGCATTTCGTCGACAAGCATCGCCACCTGCATCCAGCAGGGCCGAGGTGTCGACTCTCCGGCCTTGGAAGGCGCTCTCACTTCAAGAGAGCATCCAACAGCCACCCCGCAAACACCCCCTTATCAATCTCCCCCGCCGTCGTCTCCCGCCGCCCATCCCGGAATAGCACCGTCGCCGAGATCGTCCCTGCGTCCATCGTCTCCAGCGGGTTCGCCACCACAGCGTCGAGACTCTTTCGCTCCAGCTTTGCCGCCGCAGATTCCATCAGCCGGTCCTTTGGCTCCAGGGCAAACCCCACCACGCGCTGGCCCTCTCGCTTGGTCTTCGACACCGCTGCCAAGAGGTCCGGTGTCGGTTCCAGCTCAAGCGTCATCCCCGCTTCCGTTCGGCGCAGTTTGGTCAGCGCCGCTTCCGCCGTCGCTGCAGCGCGCTTGGGCCGGTAGTCCGCCACCGCTGCGGCCATGATGAGCGTGTCACACTGCGGGAAGTGCAGCGCGAGCAGCGCTTCCAGATCGGCGGTCGTCGTGAACCGCCGCACCTTGACCCGCGGATCATCCGGCGAGCGCGAGGTCGGCCCCAGCAGCAGCGTCACCTGCAGCCCCCGCCGCACCGCCGCGTCGGCCAGCGCGATCCCCACCCGCCCGGAAGAGCGGTTGGCGATGTAGCGCACAGAGTCGATGGGCTCGTGCGTCGGCCCTGCCGTGATGAGGAGACGGTGTCGGCTCGGTGCCGTCCCTGGGGAAGATGGTGAGTCGGGGATGGGCAAGGGTCGGAGTGCTCCGAGGTGAAGTACTGCCAGGTGACGAGGTGGTTCGGTGGCGCCCACGAGGGCGCGACGCTGAAACCAACCCGCGGCCGCGCCTCTTCGATTGGGATCAGTTCGGGTACCGCTCGCCGGTCCTATTGTTGTGGGCTTTGGTCACCGGCGTTTGGATGCTTCTCGGCACCCCGCCGTCACGCCCGAGCGACGGCCCTCCTCTAAGGCATCCGGTATCGTGCCTCCGCCGCCGGATTCCTGCGTATCGATCTCGTCCGGCAACACGTCTCGACTCACCGTTCTGCCCTTCCAGGCCCCGCCCCCGCCGAGCGTCCCGGCCCCGCCTCCTCGCCCCCTCGGAACCCCGCATGACCCAGATGGCCAAACCAGGCAGTTCCCCTTCCCGCCCCGGCGGCCGCAAGAAGC
>CAYZFW010000635.1:0-1766 GCA_964477615.1 uncultured Phycisphaeraceae bacterium
GGTTTCTGGGGACGCCGAGACGAAGCCCGGGCGTGACGGCGCATCGTCGGGCGTCCGGGTGCACCGCTTCGAGGTCTGGCCGAAGGCCGGGCTCGGCGATCCCAGGGCCGACTCGGTCAAAGCCGACGCCGCCCGTCTGGGAATCCACGCCGGGGCGGTCCGGACGGCCCGCGTCTACCTCATCCAAGCAGCGCTCTCGCCCTCCCAGGCCGAGACCGTGCGCGCCGCCCTGCTCACGAACCCCGTCGTCGACGACACCCGCACCGGCGTGACCAAACCCGCACCGGGCGTCCAGACCGTCGAAGTCCTTCCCCTCCCCGGCGTCATGGACCCCGCCGCCCAGACCGTCGAGGACGCCGTGCGCGAACTCACCGGCGTGCGCGACGTCCACGCCCAGACCGGCGTCCGGTACGACTTCGAGGGCCTCACCCGCGCTCAGGCCGATCACATCGCCGCCCAACTGCTTTTCAACCCCGCCATCCAGGGCGCTCACCCCGCCCCGCACTTCCCCGCCGAGTTCCCCCAGCCCCGCCCCGCCGACCAGACGCTCCGCCGCGTCGCCCTTCGCGACCTCAGCGACGACGCTCTGAACAAACTCTCGCGCGAGGGGCACCTGTTCCTCAGCCTCGACGAGATGAAGGCGATCCAGGCCCAGTACCGCGCGCTCAACCGCGAGCCAACCGACATCGAACTCGAAACGCTGGCGCAGACGTGGTCCGAGCACTGCGTGCACAAGACGCTGAAGAGCAGGATCGTGTACCGGGAAGGCGCGGAGGCACGCAGGCACGGAGGCACGCAGGGGGGGAAGATCAAGTGGGAGGGCCGCCCCGGCCACACCGTCAACGCCGATGGCTCGGTGACCATCGACAACCTGCTGAAGCGCACCGTCGCCGCCGCCACGCACGAACTGATCGCCGAGGGCGTCGATTGGACGCTGAGCGTCTTCAAGGACAACTCCGGCGTCATCCGCTTCGACGACACACACGCCGTGTGCATCAAGGTCGAGACCCACAACCACCCCAGCGCCATCGAGCCCTACGGCGGCGCGGCCACTGGCGTCGGCGGCTGCATCCGCGACGTGATCGCCACAGGCCTCGGGGCCCAGCCGATCGCGAACACGGATGTGTTCTGCGTGGCGTACCCGGACGATTGGAGGGAGCAGGCTTCGACGCCCCCCCCGGAAGGCACGCAGGCACGGAGTGACTTTGATGCCGCGGCCCTGTCCCGTCGCGAGGGCACCCCCTACGCACTCCCCAAAGGCGTCCTCCCGCCACGCCGCGTTCTCACCCGCGTGGTCGACGGCGTGCGCGACTACGGCAACCGCATGGGCATCCCCACCGTCAATGGGGCGGTTTACTTCGATAACCGCTACGTCGGAAACCCACTGGTTTTCTGCGGCTGCATCGGCCTCATGCGCGCCGACATGGTCCACGGCGGCGCCAAACCCGGTGACCGCATCATCGCCCTCGGCGGACGCACCGGACGCGACGGCATCCACGGCGCCACCTTCTCCAGCGCCGAACTCACCGACACCCACGCCGACGAGTTCAGCCACGCGGTGCAGATCGGCAACGCCATCGAAGAAAAGCGCACGCTGGACGCGATCATCCGCGCCCGCGACTACGTCGCGGGCGAGGCATTTGGCACGGGGCATCAGGCATCGGGTCCGAACCCACTGCCCACTGCCCAAGCCCCAAGCCCCCTCTTCCACGGCCTCACCGACTGCGGTGCCGGCGGCTTCTCATCGGCAGTGGGGGAGATGGGCT
>CAYZFW010000636.1:0-1760 GCA_964477615.1 uncultured Phycisphaeraceae bacterium
GATCAGCTTCGGGCGGTGACGACGACGCCGGAGCTCGTGATCGATACTGGCTTCTGGGGGTGCGACGACTTCGATGCGTGCCGGGAGCGGGTGCTGACGAAGTTCACGCGGCGTTTTGGCGTTGGGGCGGGAGGGGCGGACACGATGGAGTGCGACGCCGTCGGGGTTTCGATGGGTGGGATCGTGTCGAGGTACGCGGCGCTGCGGCGAGAGGCGGTTGATCCGGCGGGGCAGCGGCTGAACGTGCGACGGCTGTTCACGATCGGCAGCCCGCACCACGGGGCGGCGTGGTGGGACCGCTCGCCGTGGGACCAGCGGGGGATGGCGATGCGCCCCGGCGGGCCGTTCATGCGCCGGCTGGAGGTGGCGTTGCGCGATGCACGCGAGCGCGGGACACCCGACGCGTTTGATGTGTTCGCGTACGTGCGGCTGGGGGATCAGATCGTGGGCGAGGCGAACGCCGCGGGGCCGGACGGGCGGGTGTGGTGGGTGGGGAATCCGGCGCTGGAGTTCGCCCATCTTCAGGCGTTTGACGACCCGCGGATCCTGGCGGACATCGCGCGCCGGCTCCGCGGCGAGACGCCGCTTTCGACGGAACCTTTCACGCCTTTGCCGATACGTTAGGGGGATTCACCGCGGAGGCGCGGAGAGAGGTCTTGTGTCGGATCCGAGGAGGCGGTGATTCTGGCGGAGAGGTTTGTGTTTGTGCGGGCTGATCGTCGGAGGCCCGCTCGCTGACGCTCGGGGTTCGCTTTTCGGAGGTTTGAGATGAAACGCCGCAACGCCTTTACGCTGGTGGAACTGCTCGTTGTCGTGGCGGTGATTGCGCTGCTGATTGCGATCCTGTTGCCTGCGCTGGGGAGCGCGCGCAAGGCCGCGCGGGCGGCGGTGTGCCTCTCGAATCTCCGGGCCATCGGGCAGGGCACCGTGCTGTATGAATCCGACAACCAGGGCCTGGTCATCCCTTCGTACAACATGACGGGCGTGACCGGCGAGAACGTGCCGCTCGATGGCTGGGGGCCGATCCTCGACCGTGACGGGTACATGGAATCGAACCGCACGGGCGTTTCCAACCCGTTCTATTGCCCGGACACGGTGGACGTCGCGGGTGTGGCTTCGGGGCAGACGGGGACCGATCCGAACAATCCCAAGGGCTGGCTGGACTGGCCCTTCACCCGCACCGGCAGCGCGAATGTCGCCCAGACCATCCCGCAGCGGCGATTCGAGAAGATCATCCGCGTGGCGTACTGGATCAACGCGGACAACCCGATCGGTTCGCCCGCCATGGTCACGCCTGATCTGTTCTTCACTTCCAGCGTGGGGTACGGGCCGGGGTCCAACGGCGTGACGATGAAGCAGACGCGGAGCAGCGCGTTCAAGAAGCCGTCGCTACTGATTACGGTGGCGGACGGGCTGTACGCGGGTCGCCAGCGTGATGCGCGGATCGGGACGACGAACTCACGCATCGGCTACCGGCACCCGGGACGGAACTCGTCGGCGAATGTGGCCTTCGCCGACGGGCACGCGTCGGCCATCGGGGGCGATGAGTTCCCGCGTGGGCTGGGGGGCACGAACACGCTGGCGGACGTGCGGGCCGACAACCTGGGGGCAAGGCCGACGGTGTACGCGAATCCGGAGAAGGCGCTTCGCTGAGGAGCCGCTACAGTCCGGGCTATGTCACCGATTGTCTGGGCCGTGTTCATCGGCTTCATCCTGCTCATGCTCGCCGTGGATCTGGGGCTGTTCAACCGCACGCCGCG
>CAYZFW010000637.1:0-1758 GCA_964477615.1 uncultured Phycisphaeraceae bacterium
TCGGAGACGCGCCATGAAGCCTGTTCTCGTCTGGGACCTGCCCACCCGACTTTTCCATTGGCTGCTCGGGGCTGGCTTCGGCGCCGCCGCGGTGATCTCGCTGGTGCTCGGCGATGACAGCCCGCTGTTCCCGTACCACGCGATCATCGGGATGACCATTGCGCTCATGGTGCTGCTCCGCGTTGTCTGGGGCTTTGCCGGCTCGCGGCACGCCCGCTTTGGTTCGTTTGTGTTTGGCCCGGTCGCGGTGCTCGAGTATGTGAAGGGTGCGGCGGTCGGCGGGGGGAAGCGGCACATCGGGCACAACCCCGGTTCGGCGCTTGCGATCTTCGCCATGCTGGCTCTGGTGCTCGCGCTCGGTGTCACCGGGTTCATGCTGGGGCGTGGGAACGAGGGGGTGAAAGAGGTCCACGAGCTGCTCGCGTGGGCGATGGTTGGGGTCGTGGCCGTCCACGTGCTCGGGGTGGCGTTTCACACCATCCGGCACCGAGAGAACATCACCGCGAGCATGATCCACGGCAGGAAGCAGGCCGAGGCCTCGGAGGCGATCTCCTCGGCCCGGCCGGTGGTGGCCGCCATCTTTCTTGTCATCGCAGGGGCGTGGGCCGTGGGCCTGGTGCGGAGCTACGACGCCGCGACGCAGACCACGACGATCCCGCTGCTGGGAACTTCGCTGAAACTGGGCGAAGGGGAGGGTGCCGGGGAGGGCGGCGAGCACGAAGGCGTGGGAAGTGGGGAAGCCGGCGAAGACGAGGATTGAGCGAGACTCTGGCCTCGGCGATGGGACGCGGGCGTTTGTGATGTGGCGGGACGAGGTCGCCGGGTGGGGGGTGCCGTCGTCAGGCCTGCGGCACCGGCCGGGAGCGGATGAACCACTCCGCCACCAGCAGGTTCGGCGGCCAGCAGGCCCACGCGACCGCGGGGTAGGCGGTGTCGAAGGGGAGGCCGAGTGCGAGGGAGGTGGGGAGCATCATCCGCAGGGTTACGGCGCTGAAGGTGAGCGCGAAGTTGCGGATCATCCAGCGTTTGTGGGCGGCGATGTCGCGCCGGAGGATGGCGCGCGGGGCGAGCGTACTGCTGATGAGCCACAGCACGGCGAGGGTGGCGAAGGCGAGGCGGGCGGGGAGGCCGGCGTAGGCGAAGGTGGACATCCAGAGGCCGGCGACGCCGCCGATGCCGACGCCGAGGAAGAGGTAGGCGCGTCCGAGGGCGCGGTGGACGGCTGGGGCCTTGGCGCGGAGGCGCATCGAGAACTGCAGCGGGCCGAGAAGCAGCGCGACGGCGGAGCCGAAGACGTGGGCGTAGACGACGGGGAGGTTGGCCTGGTACGTCGCCATCATGTCCGGGTGGACGGTGGACCCGGCGGGTCTGATGGTGTACGCCAGGAGGGTGTAGCCGACCATGCCCCAACTGGTGAACAGCAGGAGGGCTTTGGCGATGGTGGTGCGGGTGGGGCTTTCGGGCATGCCCGGAGTGGTTCGGGGTTGGGCGTGGGGTGGTTTCGGTGGTTGCGGGTTCCGGTGGCTTGGATTGGAAAGTGCTACGACCTGCGGGGTTTCAACCCAAAGCCGTACATCAAGCCGAGGTGGGCAAGAAAGCAGGACTCTGGCGAGGACACCAAAGGCGCAGTGCCGGTCACCAGACACTCCCTCGAGGAATTTACTCAAATCTATTGAAAACGCAGGGTACCGGCGTCTGACGAGAGTGATATCTTGTCCGTGCGTTGCGAAGTCGACATCCATTCGAGTTGGTCTTCGC
>CAYZFW010000638.1:0-1754 GCA_964477615.1 uncultured Phycisphaeraceae bacterium
CAATGAACACGATCAACCACCACAACCCGAGCGACCACGAAACACCCGACGATCTCCGCGGTCTCAGCGGCGCGATCGACCAGCTCGCCCACGCCGAGCGGCACGCCGCCCCCGCTGGCCTGGAAGACCGCGTCTTTGCGGCGTCCCGCGCCGCGTTGAATGAGGGCACGCCGCCGGTGATCGCGCGGATCGGTGGGCCAGCGTTTGCCATGAACGGCTGGCGTTTCCGCCTCGCCGCTTCGGTGATGATCGCCGCCGTGGGCGTTGCGGCGGCGGTGTGGGTGAACGCGCGGTCCCCCGGCGGGCCGGCGGGGGGCGAATCCGCGGCGCAGATTCAGGCGCTGCTGGAGTCCGATCTCGAAGCGTGGACGGCGGAATCTTCGTCGTTCGCGAGCACCGAGTCGGAACTCGCCAGCCTGCACACCAGCCTCAGCGCGATCGAATCCGGCGGCGGCACCGACCCGTGGGACGCTCTCGAACTCTCAGACCAGGAGCCCTCGCTGTGAAGCACCCGTTGCAGAACCTGGGGAATCTCACCCGCTTCCGTGCGGCTGTACTCGCCGGGGCGTTGGCGATCTCGCTCGTTGGCAGCGCGAGTGCGCAAGATGGACGACCAGGGGAAGACGATCGTCCCGCGCCGCGCGCAGAGCGGCCGGAAACGCCGGAGGCCCTCCGCCGCCTCGTTGACCGTCAGTTGGAACGGGCCAAGCGGCAGCAGAGCGGCCTTGAAGAAGTGCGCGCCATGATCGACCGCGGCGAGCCCGTCGAGGCGGTCCGGGCGAAACTCCGCGAAACCCTCGGCCCGCCCGGCGGCGGCGAGAACGGCGGCGGCCCGGGGGCCGGATTCCGGGATCGACTCAACCGCGGCGGCGACGCCCCCGGACCCGGCGACGAACGCCCCGTCGAGCGATTCCGCCGCCAGCGTGACGGCGCGGGCTGGCCCGGGCTGTTCGGCGGACCCGGCGAACCCGGCGGCCCGCGAGGCCCGGAAGGCGGTCCGGACCGCGCAAGGCCCGACGAAGGCCCCATGACCGAGCAGCGCCTCGACCGGCTCATCAAGTTCGTCGAGCAGAACCGCCCCGAGATGGCCAAGCGGCTTCGGGCGCTAAAGGAAAAGGACCCGGAGGCGCTGCGGGCTTTCCTGCGGGACAAGGGCCAGCAGATCATGCGCATGATGCGCGACGCGGACGCGGACCCCGCCCTCTTCGCCGCACGCCGGGCCGTCGGTGAGTCCGAGCGCCAGTCGTTCGAGGCCGCCCGCGCGGCCCGTTCCATGGGCGACGGTGAAGAGAAGACCAAAGCCGTGGAACGTCTCCGAGAGGCGCTGAAGGCCCAGTTCGATGCCCGCACCACGCTGGCCCAACTCGAGATCGCCGGTGCCAAGGCCCGCGCGGAAGCGCTGTCGAAGAAACTCGACGAGGCCGTGACCAAGCGCGATGCGTTCCTCGACGAGCGTTTCAAGAAAGCGCTCTCGGGCGAAGAACTGATGGACCCGCCCATGCCCGAGGGCCCGGGCGGTGGCCCCGCTCGCGCTCCCGGCCCCGGAGCGGGTTCGCGCCCGCGGTGATCGGCACCGTGTCCCAGGCATCGCCGCACCTACCCTCTCGGCATGCACCACGGCGGCGGAGCGACAGACCACAACCCTGCATCCACTGACGCGCCGAGCGCGTGGCGTCGGCTCTTTCGTTCGCCTTCAACGCTGCTGGGCCTGGGCGTGCTGCTCTCGCTGATTGTTCCCTCTCTCGCCACACTGC
>CAYZFW010000639.1:0-1752 GCA_964477615.1 uncultured Phycisphaeraceae bacterium
TATTCGTGGCGCATCTGATGGCTTTGCACGATGCCTTGTTGGGGCATTCTCGGGTCAAAGCGGGCGATGCTTGAGGTCTGCTTCTGCGGCGATGGAACCGAAGGATGCCGGGTTGGTGGAGTTGGTGATGCGGAAGAGGAGGGTGTGGGCGTCCTGGGTGCGCTGGTGGAGCATGAGGTGGGCGGCGACGCCGTAGGCGTAGGCGGGGTCGGTGAGGGCGGCTTCGGTCGGGAAGGCTGCGGGCGGCGGGGACTTGTAGAAGAGGAGCAGGCGGAGATAGGCGGCGTTCTCGCGCACGTCCATGCTCGGGGTGATGGTGTCGAGGAGGGCCTGGGCTTCGGCGGCGCGGCTGAGGCGCATGAGCGCAAGGTAGCGCCAGTGGGCGCAGGAGACTCGGTTGTCGTCGTTGGTGAGGGGCAGGACGGCAGCGAGGGCGAAGAGGGATTCGGCGGAGGCGTATTCGGCGCGGAGGTAGTGGGCGAGGGCCCAGTGGTAAAGGATGTTGGATTGGTCGGTGGAACGCGGGGGGACGCCGGGGGTGGGAGCGCCGTCGGGTTCGATCTGGTCGGGGTGGGTCTTGGCGAGTTCCCAGGCGCGGGAGAGGTCGGCGATGGCGAGATCAAAGCGGCGGACGGTGATCCAGCGGTGGCCGCGGTGGCGAAGGATGCGGTAGGAGTGCGGGTGCTCGGCGGTGGCGCGGGTGAGGGTGTCGATGGCGTCCTCATAGCGGCCGAGGTAGCCGAGGCGGCGTGCGACCCAGATGGCGGCGTCTTCGGAGTCGGGGTTCGCCTGGAGTGCTTGCTCGGCGGCGGCTAGGTCGGATTCAAGTGTGGCTCGGCGGTCGGGGGTGAGGGTTGGGGGTGGGGGCGACTTGAAGGTGAATTCAGGTTTGGTTGAGGTGCAGGCGGTGAGGGTGAGGAAGAGCGCCGCTGCGGCGATGAAGGCCGCAGTGAGCGAGGGGTGAGGGTGGTGGAGCTGGAGCATCAGCGCGGGATGCTACTCGGAGAAGGCTCCGATTGGACGGTGGGGCACCCAGTTGCATCAGTTCGAAGCGGCCTAGATCTCAAGCAGACGGTAGACCACCTCGCCGGTCTGCGGGTTGATGGTGACGCTTCGAACCGGCGCGGTGTTTGGCGGTTGGAACTCGTACGTGATGAAGCCGGCGGGCACGGGTGTCGCATCGACCCCGTCATCGATTGTGCGAAGCGAGTAAGCGTCCCTTGCTTCGCGATCAATCCGCTTGGCCATTGCCTCGGCGGCGGATTGGAGTCCCTGCGCCTTCGCCGGCGGCACGATGAAGCGGAGTTCGATGTAGTCGTCGGGGGCGGGGAAGAGGCTGAATACGCCGTAGGCGATGAGGCGCACACCGGTGGCATCGTCGGGAATTGTCCGCGGGAAATGGTCCAGTCGAGAGGCCTTTGCGGCGAGAACATCGGGGTAGTCCGAAGCGCGGAGATGCCCCCGATTACGTCGGAGGGCCTCGGTCACGACGAAGGCGGTAAGCCCAACGGACAGCAACACGCCGACGATTGCAGGCCAGCGCGGGCGGTAAGCGATGCCGATGAAGCAGATGGTCATGGCAGCGAACCAGACCGGTACGAGCAGGCAAGCGAAAGGGCCAGCAGCCCCGACCCAGAAAATGACGATCAGCGCGAGCACAGACACCAGCCCAACGACTCCGAATAGGAAACGACGGGGCAATTGGCCACTTGCTGGGGCTTGTGCTGCAGTGGATTCGTTCATCGTGCACCA
>CAYZFW010000640.1:0-1745 GCA_964477615.1 uncultured Phycisphaeraceae bacterium
CCAAATGCGGGGGCACCCGGCGGCGTTCCCCCCCCCCCCCCCGCCGGCAAGAAAACGGCCCCGGAAGGTCCGGGGCCGCTTGAGCGAATCGGGGCGTGGATACGGCGTCAGTTGTTGGACGCGGTAGAGCGGTCGCCGATGAACATCTCGCCGATCTGGACGGCGGCGGCGGTGGAATCGTCCGGGGCGGCGCCGAGGGCCTCGGCGGCGTCGCGGGCTTCGTCGAGCATGGCCTCGTCGCCGTCGTCCTCCGCGGCCGGGGGCTCGGCGAGCAGACGCACGCCCTGGCCCTGGTAGACGCGGAAGCCGGTGCCGGCGGGGATGAGGTGCCCGAGGAGGACGTTTTCCTTCAGGCCGATCAGCCCGTCGGTGGCGCCCTTCAGCGATGCCTCGGTGAGGACCTTGGTGGTCTCCTGGAACGACGCGCCCGAGAGGAACGAATCCGACTGGAGCGACGCCTTGGTGATGCCCAGGAGCAGGGTGCGGCCGGTGGCGGGGCGGGCCTTGCGGGCCTTGGCGGGGGACTTGCCGGCGGCCTCGGCCTTGTTGTTGGCCTCGCGCATCTCCGACTTGGAGACGAGCTGCCCGACTTCGAGGCCGGTATCGCCGGGCTCGGTGATGACGCCCTTCTCCATGGTCTCGACGTTGATCTGCCGGAAGGCGATCTTGTCGGCCACTTCGTGGGGGAGGAAGGCGGTGTCGCCGGGGTTCTCGATGCGGACCTTGCGGAGCATCTGCGAGAGGATGACCTCGATGTGCTTGTCGTTGATCTGCACGCCCTGGG
The DNA here is from genome assembly GCA_964477615.1 of uncultured Phycisphaeraceae bacterium. Taxonomy (GTDB): domain Bacteria; phylum Planctomycetota; class Phycisphaerae; order Phycisphaerales; family UBA1924; genus JAFLCM01. The sequence goes on from CAYZFW010000640.1 coordinate 785, forward strand.
CGCGGTAGACGTTCTGCACCTCGTCGATCATGTACTTGAAGAGGTGGTCCTCGCCCTTGATGCGGAGGATGTCGTGCGGGACGAGCGGGCCGTCGATGAGGGGGTCGCCGGCCTGGACGGTGTCGCCCGAGTGGACGAGCAGGTGCTTGTCCTGCGGGACGTGGTGGTCCTTCTCGATGCCCGAGTCGGACACCACGCGGATGGTCATCTTGCCCTTGCGCTTGTCGGAGAGGATCTCGACCTTGCCCGAGACCTCGGCCATGACGGCGGGGTCGCGGGGCTTGCGGGCCTCGAAGATCTCGGTGACGCGGGGCAGACCGCCGGTGATGTCGTGCGAGCCGGTGGAGCCGCGGGGCTGGCGGGCGAGCATCTGACCGGCGACGACGGCCTGTCCGTCGGTGACTTCGATACGCGCCTTGGCGGGCAGGTGGTGGAAGTCGAGGATCTTGCCGTCGGCGTCGACGACGTTGATGCGCGGGTGCTTCTCGCCCTTGTGCTCAACGACGACGAGCGCCTTCTTGCCCTGGCCGGCGTCCTCTTCGCGGACGGTCTCGCCGACTTCGATGTCGACGAAGGCGACCTGGCCGCCCTTTTCCGAAAGGATCGGGACGCGGTGGGGGTCCCACTTGACGAGCTGGTCGCCCTTCTTCACGGTGGAGCCGGGGCGGACGAGGATTTCCGAGCCGTAGGGGACCTTGAACTTCTCGAGTTCGCGGCCCTTGGGGTCGAGGACGGCGATCTCGCCGTTGCGCTTCAGCGCGACGACGACCTTGATGCCTTCGTCGTTGGCGACCTCGACCTCGTTGCAGTCTCTGAGTTCGATGGTGCCGGCCTGGCTGGCGGCGATGTTGGTATCGACGAGCTTGTTGGTTGCGACACCGCCGGTGTGGAAGGTGCGCATCGTGAGCTGGGTGCCCGGCTCACCGATCGACTGTGCGGCGATGATGCCGACGGCGAGGCC
>CAYZFW010000641.1:0-1743 GCA_964477615.1 uncultured Phycisphaeraceae bacterium
GTCGCCCAAAGGTGACGGGGTGGAACTGACCAAGGCGATCAACAACCTGAACTACTCGGATATGTTCGATTACACCCCGCCGATGCAGGTGGCGCTCGCGGCCCTGCAGCAGGCCAAGGCGGGGTTCAAGCACATGCTCATCATCTCCGACGGCGACCCGCAGGCCCCGCCGGCTTCGCTTCTGGCGCAGTTCATCCAGAACAAGATCACCGTGTCGTGCGTCGAGGTCTTCCCGCACGGGAGCCAGTTCGGCCCAACGCTGGCGAACATCGCCAAACAGACCGGCGGAAACCACTACACCATCAACACGCTTGGGCAGGTGGCGAAACTGCCGCAGATCTTCATCAAGGAAGCCCAGATCGTCCGGCGGACGCTCATCTGGGAGGGCGAGCCGACGCGTCCCTCGGTGACAGGGGCGACCGAGACGATGCGCGGCCTGGGCGGCCTGCTGCCGCCGATCACCGGGTACGTCGTCACGGCGGACCGCGAAGGGCTGAGCCAGATCACCAGCCGCATGCCCGGCGAGAACCCCGACCCCATCAGCGCGCAGTGGCAGTTCGGGCTGGGGCGAACGGTGGCGATCACGACCGACTCGGCGTCGCGCTGGTCGCCCGCTTGGCTGTCGTGGGACCGCTTCCGCTCGTTCTGGGAGCAGCACGCACGCTGGGTGATGCGCCCCAGCGGATCGAACAACGTCAGCATCGTGACACAGAACGAAGGTGAGAAGACACGCGTCATCGCCACGATGCTCGACCCGCAGGGCGAGCCGCTGAACTTCGCGCGGGTGACGGCGCGGTCGGTCGCGCCGGACCTAAAGGGGATCGATTTCGAGATGCGTCAGACGGGCCCGGGGCGCTACGAGGGGCAGTTCGACAGCGCGACCTCGGGGGCGTATCTCGTGAACCTGCGCTACGACGTGGCGAAGGGCAACGTGGGCGACGCGGCAGCGGGCGGTGGGGTGGAGAGCGGGACGGCCCAGGTCGCCGTCACACGCCGCGGGGCCGATGAGTACCGCGCTCTGCGGGACAACACGGCGCTGTTGGAGCAGGCCGCGGCGGTCTCGGGCGGGCGGGTGATGGGGGACAACCCGACGAACGCGGATCTGTTCTCGCGCGAAGGGCTCACGATGCCCGTATCGCTGCGGCCGGTGTGGCTCGCGACGGCGCTCGCCGCGGTGGGGCTGTTCCTGATCGATGTCGGCGTGCGACGCGTGCGCGTGGACGTGCCCGCGATCGCCAAGGCGCTGCGGCGCGGCGTCGGGCGCGGCTCTGAGAAGCGCGGCGTCGAGGCGGGCTCGCTGCTCAAGGCACGCGAGCATGCGCGGGTGCGTCTCGGTGGCGGCGGCGAAAGCGGCCGCGCCGGCAATGATGGGGGGGATGTGTCGGGCGTGAAGTTCGACGCCGGGGCGCAGGCGGGCGGGGCATCAGCGCCCTCGCCGATTGTGTCGGGGCCGCGGGCACCGGTGGAGTCGAAGGTGTCCAAGGCCACGGACGACGCGGCGGGGCCGTCGAAGGCGGACGAACAAGGCATGTCGCGGTTGCTGAAAGCCAAGCGCAAGGCGCAGGAGGGGATGAAGGATGATTGATTCAGGATGAAACCAAACGGGTGGCATGCTTCTGCTTTGAGAAGCATGCTTCCTGAACGTTTCAGAATGCTTCTCCGGGCAGAAGCATGCCACCCAAACTGGCTTCTTCTCTCTCGAACCCTCTCTCTCTCTCTCTCTCTCTCTCTCTCTTGCATTCC
>CAYZFW010000642.1:0-1740 GCA_964477615.1 uncultured Phycisphaeraceae bacterium
CCCGCACCGTGACATCCGGCGGCGTGGACTTCAAGGGCATCTCGCTGTCTCAGGGCGAACTCAACGGCTACTACCACGGGTTCAGCAACCGCACGCTGTGGCCGCTGTTCCATGACTCGATCCGCCCCCCGCAGTTCCGGCACGAAACCTGGAGGCCCTATGTCGAGATCAACCGGCGGTTCGCCCGCGCCGCCGTGCGCGGCGCGCGCCGCGGCGACATGGTGTGGGTCCACGACTACCACCTGATGCTGGTTCCGGCGATGATCCGGGAGATGAACCCCGATCTCAAGATCGGGTTCTTCCTCCACATCCCGTTCCCGCCGGAGGAACTGTTCGAGTGGCTGCCGTGGCGTCGTGAGCTGCTGGAAGGCCTGCTGGGGGCCGACGTGGTGGGGTTCCAGACGCACCAGGGGGCGCGGAACTTCTCCCGTCTCGCACGCCGCTACGCCGACGCCGACGGGAAAGACGCCCTGCTTCGCCACGCCGGGCGGCGCGTCCGCGTCGGCGCGTTCCCGATCTCGATCGACTTCGACACGTTCGACCGCATGAGCCGCGAGCCGCGGGCCATCCAACGTGCGGCGGCGATCCGCTCCCGCATCGGCCCGCGCCGGCGCATCCTGCTCGCGGTCGACCGGCTCGACTACACCAAGGGCATCGAGGAGCGCCTCCTGGCGTTCGAGGAACTGCTCTCGAGCGGGCACGCCAGCGCGAAGAACACCGTCCTCATCCAGATCGCCGCACCGAGCCGTGACGGCGTCCGCGAGTACGAGGAGACCCGTGCCGCCGTCGAGGCGATCGTGGGCCGGATCAACGGCGACCACAGCGGGCCGGGGCGTGTGGCGGTGCACTACTTCCGTCGCACCCACACGCGCGACGAGATCGTCCCGTACTTCCTGGCCGCCGATGTCATGCTCGTCACGCCCCTGCGCGACGGGATGAACCTGGTGGCGAAGGAGTTTCTTGCGACGCGCTCCGACGGCGGGGGCCGGCTGGTGCTGAGCGAGTTCGCCGGCGCCGCCGAGGAACTGCATCAGGCCGTGCTCGTCAACCCGCGCGACATGCAGGGCATGGCCGAGGCGTTCCGAAAGGCCCTCGCGATGCCGAGTCACGAGGCCCGCTTCCGCTTAGGCTACATGCGCCAGCGCGTGCGCCGGCATGATGTTCACGAATGGGCCGGCGACTTTCTCAAGGAACTCGCGGCATGAGCGCAGACCGTCACGCCCACCTGCCCAATCACCTCGCCGGCCATCTCCCCCCGGCTTCGACGCCGGGGGAATGGGACTTCACATCCGACGAATCGCTCTCAGCACTCACCGGCGGCCGCGTGCTGCTGGTCGCGTGCGATTTCGACGGCACACTCTCCGCGATCGCCCCGCGCCCGGACCTGGCACGACCCGACCCGGCCGCGCTCGCCGCGCTGCTCGAGCTCTCCCGGCTCCCGCGCACCTGGTGCGCCGTCGTCTCGGGGCGGGGTCGCGACGAACTGCGGCGGATCCTCGGACTGCCCGACGGCGACCCGGTGTTCCTGGTCGGCAGCCACGGAGCCGAAGGCCCCTTCTGGGGCGACACTCTGCACGCCGACGAGATCGCACGAATCGGAACCCTGCACACCGAGGCGGCGCGGATCGCGGCGGAGACACCCGGCGCGATCGCCGAGCGGAAGTCGCTGGGTGTGGCGCTGCACGTGCGGGGGTGCGTGCCCGTCGATGCGGCCCGCGCGCTCGAGTCCGCCGACCGCGC
>CAYZFW010000643.1:0-1726 GCA_964477615.1 uncultured Phycisphaeraceae bacterium
CCTTCAACCTCATCCACGGCTCGGACAGCCCCGAGGCCGCCGAGCGGGAACTCAAGCTGTTCTTCAAGGCCGGCGAGGTGCTGGAGTTCAACCGCGCCGTCGAGGGCTGGGTTTATGACATGAGCGGCGGGAAGGCGGAGTGACTTTCGGGTGGCGTGCTCACGTCCCCGTGAGCATGCTGGACAGCCCGGTGCGTCGATATTGCCTTGCGCGTTCAAGGAACGTGCTCACGCAGACGTGAGCATGCCACCCGTTGCCCTGCTGTTGGTCCTGCCATGCTCGACGAACTGAACCAACTTGAACGCGATGGGCTTGCCTCGCTCTCTGGCGTCTCCGACGCCGCCTCGCTGGAGGCTTGGCGCTTCGCGCACCTGGGTTCCAACGGGCGCGTTTCTGCCGCGATGGCGGCGTTTAAGGTGTTGCCCAAGGAGCAGAAGGCCGCGGTCGGCAAGGGGGTCAACGAGGTGAAGGCGGCGCTCGAGGCGGCGTTCGAGACCCGCAAGGGCGAACTCGGGTCGGCACCGAAGACGGTGACTGGCCCCCTCGTCGATGTCACCGAGCCGGGGCTGACGCAGCCGCTGGGGCGTCGGCACATCATCTCGCGGGTGCGTGAGGAACTGTGCGAGGTGTTTGGTCGGATGGGCTTCGAGGTCGCCGACGGGCCTGAGCTCGAGGACGATGAGCACAACTTCGTCAAACTGAACATCCCCGACAGCCACCCGGCGCGTGAGCCCATCGATAACTTCTACATCGATGAGCCCGATGGGAAGCCGCGGCCGCGGATGCTGCGCTCGCAGACTTCGACGGTGCAGGTGCGGGTGATGGAGCAGGCGGTGCGTGAGGGGTGGGGGCCGCCGATCAAGGTGGTGGCGCCGGGGCGGGTGTACCGCCCGGACACCGTGGACGCGACGCACTCGTTCATGTTCCATCAGATCGAGGGGCTGTGCATTGATCGACGGGTGACGCTGATTGATCTCAAGACCACGCTGCTGCAGTTCGCCAAGGCGTACTTCGGTGCCGACGCACAGATCCGCCTCCGACCCTCGTTCTTCCCCTTCACCGAGCCCTCGGCGGAGCTCGACATGATGATCCGCCTGCGCCCCGACCAGCCCGCGCGGTGGGTCGAACTCGGCGGCTGCGGGATGGTCGATCCGGCGGTGTTCGAGGCCGTGGGGATCGACCCGGAGCAGTGGACGGGGTACGCGTTCGGCTTCGGGATCGAGCGGATCGTGATGGGCAAGTACGGCGTGCCGGATATCCGGTGGCTGTACGAGAACGATCTGCGGTTCCTGGCGCAGCTCTGAGGATTTACCGCGGAGACGCGGAGGGCGCGGAGAGGTGCGTTGTGCCTGGCCCTACCGTGAGCGCTGCCGGGCGGTTCTCACAAGCAACTCGAACCCGTCCTGGCGGTATTGCGATCCTCGTGCTTTGAACGCACAATGCGTGCTGGCCGGCCCGCGGCGTGATCCGTACGCCGGCCCGTTCACCCAGAGGACCCGACGATGACGCAACTGCCCGACAGCGTGAACCCGATCGAGCCCGAGTTTCTCGAGCCCCCGAAGTGGCCCAAGGTGGTGGGGATCATCAGCATCGTGTGGTCGGTGGTGAGCCTGGGGTGCGTCGGGTGCGGGGTGGCGGGGCTGTTCATGGGCAGCATGGCCGGGGACATGATGAAGCAGCAGTTCGATGACGGGCTGCCGCCGCAGTTCACCGAGCCGCCGTCGAT
>CAYZFW010000644.1:0-1723 GCA_964477615.1 uncultured Phycisphaeraceae bacterium
TCACACGCCCGCGGCACGTGGGACGCGGGGTCGCTCGTGCCGCAGTCGGGGATGGCGCTGGAGGTGTGGACCGAGACGGACCTGGGCGCGATGCACGCGCTGTGGTGGCTGGCGCAGCGCCACGGGCGGGAGGGCTGGCGCTCGCTGCTCGACGGCGCGGTGTCGTGGCACCTCGAGAACATCCAACCCGACAACGCCACGAACCACCCGTGGGCGTTGCACCTGTTCGCCCTGCGCGACGTCAATGCACCAGCTGGCGACGGCGCGGCCCGCCTCCACGGCGAACTCATGCTGCACAACTGCCAGATTGCCCTGGGGAGGCCCGACCGTCTCAGCGCGCTGATCCTGATGGACGCGGCACGCGCGATCGGGTCTTGCGTCAACAATCCGGAGCACTGACTTCCATTCCGATGGAAGTCAGTGGCACGGTGCGACCGCCACGACTGGGATCAGCGCAGCCCCGCGACGAACTCGGCGAGTTTGGTCACGCCCTTGCGGATGTTCTCCTCGCCGCAGGCGAAGGTGATTCGGATGCACTTTTCGCCGCCGGTGCCGAAGTCCTCGCCGGGGACGACCGCGACGTGGTGCTCGTCGAGGAGGGCGGCGGCGAAGTCCATGGCGGAACTGATCTTCTTGCCGCCTTTGCTGGTTTTTCCGAAGTGGGCGCTGACGTCGGGGAAGACGTAGAACGCGCCGGTTGGGCGGGGGCACACCAGGCCGGGGATCTTCGAGACGAGATCGAACGTGATGGCGGCTCGCTTGGCGAACGCCTCACGCATCTTCTCGACGTCGGCGTCGCACTTCGTGAGCGCGACGCGCACGGCGGGGAAGAGGAACGTCGGGATGCTCGTCGTGCTGTGACCCTGCAGCGCCTGGAGGGCCTTGCTGAGTTTCAGGCCGAACTGGCCCGACCCGGCGCAGTAGCCGATGCGCCAGCCGGTCATCGCGTAGGTCTTGCTCAGGGCGTTGCAGGTGACGACGCGTTCGCTGATCTCGGGGATGCTGCCGATCGAGAGGTGTTGCACGCCGCCGAAGATGATCTTCTCGTACATCTCGTCGGAGATGACGACGAGGCTGGGGGCGGTGGATCTCGCGGCGTCGTCGATGACCTTTGCCAACGCGCGGAGTTAGTCGGGTGTGTACATCGTGCCGCAGGGGTTGCTGGGGATGTTGATGTCGAGCACCTTTGAGCGTGGCGTGATGGCCGCGCGGAGCTGCGCCGGCGTCATCTTGAAGTCGGCGGCGGCGGTGGTGAGGACCTCGACGACCTTGCCGCCGGCGAGTTCCACCTGTGGGGCAAAGCTCACCCACGCGGGCACGGGGAGGATGACCTCATCCCCTGCGGAAAGGAGGCACTGAAAAAGGTTGTAGAGAGCCTGCTTCCCGCCGCTGGAGATGACGACGTGTTCGGCGGTGCAGTTCGGGATGCCGTTCTCTTTGGTGAGTTTCTCGGCGATGAGTTTGCGGGTCTCGGGGTCGCCGGGAACGGGGGCGTACTTGGTCTCGCCTCGGGCCAGGGACGCGGTGACGGCGTCCTTGATGGGCTGGGGGGTATCGAAGTCCGGCTCGCCGGCGGCGAAGGTCAGCACGTCGATGCCCTGCGCCTTGAGTTCGCGGGCGCGGGCGTTGACGGCGAGGGTGGCCGAGGGACGGAGGGCGGCGACGCGGGGGGAGAGGATCATGGGGAGTGGGGAGTCGGGAGTGGGAAGTGGGGAGTTGGGTG
>CAYZFW010000645.1:0-1718 GCA_964477615.1 uncultured Phycisphaeraceae bacterium
CATGTTCACCACCAGCGCGTCGCACGTCTTGCTCTGACGCAGCGGCTCGGCGAAGGTCTCGCCCTCGCGGATGCTGTCATGCACCTTCTGCAGCGCCTTCTCATAGACGTAGTTGCCGCTGGTCTCCTTCGTGATCGTCACAGCTTCCAGGATCGGAACGCCCGCGGAGATCAGCGTCCCCAGCGTGCGCGTGAACCGGGCCACCGCGGTTTTCTTGATGAGGTTCCCCAACACCGGGATGTACAGCGCCACCGTGTCGGTGGTCGCCTTGCCCGGGCCGGTTTTGCGGATGAGCTTGTAAGCGATGAAGATCGCCGGCATACCGAAGATGACCCACACAAACCCCGGCACCATCATCGCGCCCTTGGTCGGGTAATTGCCCACCATCCACGCCGAGGTGTCGATGAGCACCTGCGTCAGCATCGGGAGCTTGACGCCGAAGTCCGCGAAAATCTCCTTGAACTTCGGGATGATGAACACCATGATGCCGGTGACGATGAGCACCGCGATCAGGATGACCGCGATGGGGTAGATCATCGCGCCGACGACCTTGCGCTTGAGCCGCTGCGCCTTCTCCATGAACTCGCTGAGGCGCTGCAGGATCACGTCCAGCACGCCGCCGATCTCGCCCGCCGCCACCATCTTGGTGTACAGCGGGTTGAAGGCCTTGGGGAACTTCGCCATCGATTCCGACAGCGACGACCCGCCCTCGACTTCCTCGACCACGCCCTGGAGAATCCCCTTGAACGCCCCGGGCTTCTGCTGGTTCTCCAGAATCTGCAGCGACCGCAGCAGCGGCAGGCCGGCGTCCTGCAGCGTCGACAACTGGCGCGTAAAGGTCGTCAGCACCTTGACGCTGATCCCGAACGGCGCGAACCCGCCGGATTTCTTCTTCTTCACCGGCGCAGCGGCCGCGCCGTCCTTCTCGGTGGCGCTCTTCTTCACCTTCTGCTCGCGCACGTCGGTGGGGAACAGCCCCTGGAGCTTGATCCGCTGCCGCGCCTCCTCGCTGGTGGCGGCCTCGACCACGCCCTTCTGCGGCTTGCCGGACTTGTCGATCGCTTCGTATTTGAACGTCGCCATGGCTGTCTCTCAGAAAAACGCTGAACCGAACTGTTGCCGCCCTTGTGGCTCTCCGGCCTGATGCCCAGTGCCCAGTCCCTGCCGCCTACTCCTCCGAAATCGTCTCCCGCACCACCTCGTCGATGGTCGTCGCCCCGTCGTAGATTGCCCACAGGCCGCTCTCACGCAGCGAACGCATCCCCCGCTTGCGGGCCTCCTCGCGCAGCACCGTCGTCGAGGCCTGCTTCATCACCAGGTCGCGCAGGCCGTCGTCCATCACCATGATCTCGAACAGCGCCATCCGACCCTTGTAGCCCGAGCCGTGGCACCGCTCGCAGCCGCGCCCGCGGTAGAACTGCTTGCCCGTCACGTTCTCCGGGCGGAGGTCCAATTCCATGAGCTGCTCTTCCGTCGGTGTGTACGGCTCCTTGCACTGCGAGCAGATCGTCCGCACCAGACGCTGCGCGATGATCGCCTCGATCGTCGCCGTCAGAAGGAACGCCTCGATCCCCAGGTCCAGCAAACGCACGATCGACGACGGCGCATCGTTCGTGTGCAGCGTGCTGAACACCAGGTGGCCCGTCAGCGACGCCTGCACCGCGATCTGCGCCGTCTCAAGATCTCGGATCTCACCGACCAGGATGATGTCCGGGTCC
>CAYZFW010000646.1:0-585 GCA_964477615.1 uncultured Phycisphaeraceae bacterium
GTGCTGGTGCCGGGGACGACGACGACGGTGATCGCTCCGCTGGTTTTGCCGGAGGGGTTCATCACGCTGGCGGTGGTGGGCGTGGCGTTTGTGGCGCTGGCGGTGATGATCGGGCTGCAGTGGAGCCTCAAGAGCAAGGGGACGATCGTGAGCGTGGTGTGGGCGGTGGCGATCTTCGGATCGGTGGCGGGGGTGTGCGGGCTGATGGGGTGGCAGGCGGCGAGTTCGATCCCGGTGGTTGGCCCGGCGGCGGGGGCGATGAACCCGGTGAGCCTGGTGTACGCCGTGACGCACCCGGAGGAGGCGACGGCGCGGACGGTGGCGGCGGGTGCGGGGTTCTCGGTGTCGCGTGTGAGTTTGCTGGTGGGCGCGGCGGCGGCGGCGGCGATCTACGCCGGGCTGGTGATGGCGCTGCGTTCGAGCATGGTGCGGACGTTTGATATGACAACGCGGAAGCTGGCGGGCACGGCGTGAGGATTCGCTGCGGAGTCGCGGCGGCCGCGGAGAGCGTGGTTGTGGTGGCACGGCCGGCGCGCGGTAATCAGTCGTCCGTTTCTTCGGGCGGGGGGGCGGCGTGGATGGCGC
>CAYZFW010000646.1:595-1718 GCA_964477615.1 uncultured Phycisphaeraceae bacterium
GATGCGTCGTGCGCGGCCTCCATCCGAATTTCGTACGGCAGCCCGCCGGTATCGAGCAGGTATTCAACCGCGGACTCGCGGCACCTGCGGCAGGGGCCGTGTTCGTAGAGCCAGCATAACGCCGGGCGGAGTTCGGGGATCTTGTGGTGTTCGCCGAGAGCCAGGATGTCGAGGCCCGCATCGTGGACCTGCTCCTCATCGTGGACCGGGATGGCCGCGAGATTCTGCATGACCAGCGGCATGTCTTGGGGCCTGAGGGTGTACTGGAGCATGCGGATGACTTCGTCGCGGCAGTCGCCGCGTTGGAGGAGTCGGAGGGCGGTCTCGCGGGGAATCTGTCCGACCTGTCGCGCGAGGACTTCACGCACGGCGGCGCGCCGATCGGGCGAGGGGTCGTCGACGCTTGCGGCAAGGGCCTCGGCACCGAGCGGGAACGTGCGGTACTTCGGTGAATCCTGTCCACGACTGAACGCTCGGCGCAGGGCGATCACGAGTTCGGTGTTTGGTGATTCGAGCAGGAGGCGAGCGCCCTCACGGAACTCGTTCTCAGTGGCCTTGATGGACCAGTAGAACGCCGCGCGGGAACGATCCGAACGGGTCAGAGCGGGGTGCTCGGCGAGCGCGATGATGTCTAAGAGCGTCCATGCTCGTTTCGAGGCGTCGTTTCTTGTTTGTTCCTGGCTCCCCTTGTTGTCGGCATCCAACATCGCGAGAAACGCCGCGAGACCGGGGTCATCTGCGGCGTCGGCGCGGAGACGCTCCTGCGCGTCGGGCAGGCCGACGTCGTCGCGGCAGGTGTTGATCCAGCCCTGCGGCCAGAAGAAGCCGTCGAGCTTTAGGCGTTCGCCCGCCGCACGCGCGACGCGCCTTAGGCCTTCGTAGCCGTCTATGGCGATGATGGAGTGTCCGCCTTCGGAGCGACCCTGCCTGAGTTGGCTTACGAAGAACGCGTCGATGGCGGGCTTCGCGCCCTTATGGCCGCGTTTGTGCCACGCGCAGAGAAGATCGTCGAGGTGCCATGCGGTTGGACGCTCGTGGTCGCTCGTGGCGGCTCGGAATGTTGCTTGGGCGCAGGCTTCGGGGTCGCCGGAGAGATCGGCGAGTTCGATTGTGTAGGCGTCGA
>CAYZFW010000647.1:0-1717 GCA_964477615.1 uncultured Phycisphaeraceae bacterium
CCACCGTCGCGGGCACCGTCCACAGGCCGACCATCGCCATGCACCCTCCCAGCGCCGCGGCGGCGGAGGTTGCGATGAACATGCCACAGGGCAGCGCGACCACGGCGGGCACAGCGAGCGCCGCGGCCACACCCAGCGCGAGCTTGAGATCACGGAGCAGCCACCAGGCGAGCACCAGCGGGATCGATGCGGAAATCACGAGCGCCAACGCCCCGCGCCCCGCGCCGCGCCAGCGCGAGTCGATGGCTGTCTCACCGGTCCGTCGCCACAGACGACCAGAACGGGCGCACGCGCGGGGGAGAACGAGCATCAGCATCGCGGCGGCGACGACCGACTGCGCGAGGTGGAACGCCGCGCGGTGGTCGGCGCGGGCCCGGTCGAGGGCCGCCTGGAGTTCGGCGCGTCGTGGGGCGAGCGACTCGCGGTCGTGCTCGTCGAGCGCGACACCGGTGACGCCGGAGGATTCAAGGGCCTGGCGTTCGATGCGCTGGCGGTCGAGCTCGTCTCGGAGCGCCTCGGCCTGCGCGAGCCCGCCGACAAACATCGGCCCGTGCCACGACGATGCCACGCGCCCAAGAACGCCCGGGCCCAGGAGCAGCCCCGCGATGATCCCGCCGGCCAGCGCTGCGCCCGCCGCCCCGCCGGGGCACCGGGCCGCCCGCAGCACAGCCGCGAGCAGCGCCGCGGGCACGACGCACACGGCGATCTGCACAAGTCCGAGAATCCACTGGGGGGCGTCGGGCATCGGTGCGAGTGTAGAGTCGGTGGGCATGCACGCGGCGGCTTGGCTGGCTCTCGTGGCCGGCCTTGGACCCCGCGGCCGAGTGCCGGGTCCGATCAAGAGCGTCCGCGAACGTGACGATGCAGATGAGTTGATTGGCCGCGTCCGCCTGCGTGGCGGGGCGCGGGGCCATGTCCACCCTCTTCCGGCGCGAGCGCCGGGAATCGGAGCACGCCGTGCCCGCGACACGATCCAGAAATGAGAACTGGCGCACCAGCCTCGAGCAGATCCTCGAACGCAACGGGTCGCTCGAGATCACGCTGCCGCGGTACATCGACGGCGACCCGAACGGCGGCGAGACGCCCCCGGCGCAGAACGTCATCTGGCGCGTCCGGCTGCTGTCACTCACCGAGACGGAGGTCGTGGTGGAAGAGCCGATGGCTCTGGGCCACACCTTCCACATCGAGAAGGGCATGGAACTGGTGGCGATCATCGCCATCGGGCAGAACCGCTGGATGTTCCGCACCAAGAACCTCGGCCCCACCGCCGTGAGCCTGAACGGGCGCGTCCGCGTGCAGGGCCTGCGACTGGAAATGCCCAAGGACGTGGAGCGCTGCCAGCGCCGCAACTTCTACCGCGTCTCGACGGTGGGCCTGACTCTTGCGAGCGTTGAGGTGGCACCGGTGATCGACCCGGACACCATCGAGATCGCCGAGGCGGCCAACCGTGTGCAGATCGAAGAGGCGATGTCGCACCACGCCGAGACGCCCGCTATTGCCGGTCGAATCGGTCGCGGCGGCGATCAGTCCAGCGTCATGCCCAGCGTCGGCCCCACCGTCCGGGCCAGCCTGATGAACATCGGCGGCGGCGGTGCCGGCCTCATCTTCGAGCCCGAAGACCGCGCCAGCCTCGATAGCAACAAGCTCTACTGGCTGCGCCTGAGGCTCATGCCGCACATCCCCTTCCCCCTCGGCGTCGCCGCACGGCTGCGCCATA
>CAYZFW010000648.1:0-1717 GCA_964477615.1 uncultured Phycisphaeraceae bacterium
GCCGACCTGCGCGTTCATGTTGGCGCCGTCCATGTAGACCAGCCCGCCGGCGTCGTGGACGACCTCGCACATCTCCTTGATGTTCTCTTCGAACACGCCGTAGGTGCTGGGGTAGGTGACCATGAGCGCGCCAAGGCGGTCCTTGTGCTCGGCGACCTTCGCCTTGAGATCATCGAAGTCGATGTTGCCGTTCTCAAGGTTGTGGACGGGGACAACGGTGAAGCCGGCGATCACGGCGGAGGCGGGGTTCGTGCCGTGGGCGGATTCGGGGATGAGGCAGACATTCCGCTGGATGTCGCCGCGGGACTCGTGGTACGCGCGGATCGTCAGCAGGCCGGTGTACTCGCCCTGGCTCCCGGCGTTGGGCATGAGGCTGATCGCGTCAAAGCCCGTGATATCCGCCAGCCAGTCCTCGAGCTGCTTGAACATCTCCTGGTACCCCCGCGTCTGGTCCGCGGGCGCGAAGGGGTGCAGGTTGCCGAACTCGGGCCACGTCACCGGCACCATCTCGCTGGTGGCGTTGAGTTTCATCGTGCACGAGCCCAGCGAGATCATCGACTGCGCCAGCGAAAGATCGCGGCTCTGCAGGCGGTAGATGTACCGCAGCATCTCAGTCTCGGCGTGGTACGAGTTGAACACCGGGTGCGAGAGGTAGCCGCTGGTGCGAGCGAACGGGGCCGCAAAGCCGACGGGCTCCGAAGGAATCTCCGCGGCGTTCTTCGGGAACTCGAAGCCGCGTCCGCAGCCGAACGTGGCCAGGATCGCCCGCACGTCCTCGACGGTCGTCGTCTCATCCAGCGAGACGCCGATCGTGCCGTCGCCGAAATCGCGGTAGTTCCGTCCGGCGGCAGCACCGGTCTTCATCACGCCCGCGGCGCTCTGCTTGCAGTGCTCGCCGATGACGACCCGGATGCGGAGCGTGTCGAACGTCACGGGCGTGAGCACCTCGTGCCCCAGCCACTTCATGCCGTGCGCAAGCACCATCGTGAGATGGTGAACGCGCTGCGCGATGCGGCGCAGGCCCTCGGGCCCGTGGTACGCGGCGTACATCCCCGCCATGATGGCGAGGAGCGCCTGGGCGGTGCAGATGTTGCTGGTGGCCTTCTCGCGCCGGATGTGCTGCTCGCGCGTCTGGATGGCCATGCGATACGCCGGGTTGCCGTGAGAATCGCGCGACACGCCGATGAGGCGTCCGGGCATCTTCCGCGCATACTCGGTCTTGGTCGCAATAAACGCGGCGTGCGGCCCACCGAAGCCCATCGGCACGCCGAACCGCTGCGCCGAGCCGACGGCCGCATCGGCTCCGAACTCGCCGGGCGGCGTCAGCAGCGTCAGCGCCAGCAGGTCGGTCGCAACCACCGCGAGCGCCCCGGCCTTGTGGGCCGCGTCGATCACCGAGCGGTAGTCGGAAATGCGCCCCGAAGTATCGGGGTACTGCAGCAGGATGCCGCAGAGGTCGCCTTTGCTGAAGTCGATCTTCGATTCGTCGCCGAGGACGACATGGACGCCCATGCTCTTGGCCCGCGTCTGCACGACCGCGATGGTCTGCGGGTGGCAGTTCTCCGAAACGAAGAACGAGTTCTTCGCGCCCCCGCCGGAACCGCCGCCGATCGAATAGCACATCGCCATCGCCTCCGCGGCGGCGGTGCCCTCGTCTAGCAGGCTCGCGCCCGCCAGCGGCAACCCAGTGAGGTCGCTCACCATCGTCTGGAAGTTC
>CAYZFW010000649.1:0-1708 GCA_964477615.1 uncultured Phycisphaeraceae bacterium
GCAGCGTCTTGTGCGTCGTCGTCGTCACCACGTGCGCGTGCGGGAAGGGCGAGGGATGCACGCCCGCCGCCACAAGCCCGGCGATGTGCGCGATGTCGGCCATCAGCAGCGCCCCGCACTCGTCGGCGATGGCCCGGAACCGCTTGAAGTCGATCTCGCGCGGGTACGCCGAGTAGCCGCACATGATGAGTTTCGGCTTGTGCTCCAGGCACACGGCCCGCGCAGCGTCGTAGTCGATGCGCTCGAAGTCCTTGTGCGAAGCGTCGTAGTGCAGCGGGTAGTGCACCGGGTTGAACCACTTGCCCGACATGTTCACCTTCAGCCCGTGCGACAGGTGCCCGCCGTCGGCGAGCACGAGCGAGGCGAACGTGTCGCCGGGGTTGAGCAGTGCGAGGAAGACCGAGGCGTTGGCCTGCGCCCCCGAGTGCGGCTGGACGTTCACGAACTTGCAGCCGAAGAGCTTCTTGATGCGCTCACGGGCCAGGGTCTCGACCTGGTCATGGAACTCGCACCCGCCGTAGTAGCGGGCCCCCGGGTACCCCTCGGCGTACTTGTTCGTGAGGCACGTCCCCATGGCGTGCATGACGGGCAGGGAAACGTGGTTCTCTGATGCGATCAGTTCCAGGGTGGAATGCTGGCGGGCTTCTTCACGCTCAAGCATCGCCGCGGCGTCGGGGTCGGCCTTGCGGATGAGTTCGAGGACGGAGGCGGAGATGGGGTCGTTCGAGGGAGCGTCGTGGGGCATGGGGTGATCGTATCGGCTCAGGTTGCGCCAGTCTCCGGGTGGCACCGGTCTCCGGCCGGTGCTGGGCGTTGGCTCGGCATTTTCGTCGGCATACCGACCCATCTGCCGACACGCGTCGGAGACCCGTGCCACGAAGAGAAGCACCGTGGCTTACTCCTCCCGCCCCTCCGACAGCCTCACAAACTCCCGGTACAACTCCGCGTACTTCCCGCCCGCGCTCAGCAGCCCCTCGTGCGTGCCGCGTTCGATGATGCGGCCGTGGTCGAGCACGATGATCTGGTCGCAGCGGCGTACCGTGCTCAGGCGGTGGGCCACGATCAGGCTGGTGCGGCCCTCCATCAGTTTCTCGAGGGCCGTCTGGATCTGGTGCTCGGTGAAGGTGTCCACCGCGCTCGTCGCCTCGTCGAGCATGAGGATGCGCGGATCGGCGGCCATGGCTCTCGCGAAGGTGACGAGCTGGCGCTGGCCCAGGGAGAGGCCGCCGCCGCGTTCGCCCACGTCGCTGTCGAGCCCACGGGGGAGGGCCTCGAAGACGCCGAGGCAGCCGAGGCGTTCGCACACGGCACGGACTTCCTCGTCGCTCGCATCGGGCCTTGCGAAGCGGATGTTGTCACGCACGCTCCCGGCGAAGAGGAAGTTGTCCTGCAGCACCAGGCCGGTCTGGCTGTGCAACGACGCGAGCGTGATGTCCTCGATCCGTTGGCCGTCGATGAGGATCTCGCCCGACTGGTGGGCGTACAGGCGGGTGATGAGGCCGACGGTGCTGGTCTTGCCCGAGCCGGTGTGCCCGACGAGGGCGACGCTGGTGCCGGGCGGGACGTGGAAGCTCACGCCGTGGAGAACTTGCTTTTCGGGGTAGTAGCCGAAGATGACATTTCGGAACTCGATGTCCGCGCCACGCCCGGTCCGCGCCAGCGGCTGGGCACCGGGTCCATCAGTGATCGCCGGCTTGGTGTCCAGGAG
>CAYZFW010000650.1:0-1683 GCA_964477615.1 uncultured Phycisphaeraceae bacterium
CCCGCCGAGGCCGTCGCGCTCGCCGCGCGGACCCTTGGGCGGGATGCCCATGGTGATGGCCCGCATGCGGTTGAGGCTCTTGCGAGCATCGCGCCGGGCCCGCTCCGAGGGCTTCTCGAAGTGCGCGCGCTTCTTGACCTCCTTGGTGAGGCCTTCCTTCTCGCACAGTTTCTTGAACCGGCGGAGAAGCTGCTCGGTGGATTCGCCGCCACGGGCTTTGATGCGGATCGCCATCGGGGATTCGGTCCTTGCTGAAGTGATTCGGAAATGATGCTCCCACCGGCCCGGCCAAAGGCCGCGCATTGGGGGGGAGGGAGTATCCCAGATTCAACCCGAAAAGGCAAGGGGACTGTTTGGGGTTTCCAAAGCGGGTTTTCAGGGTATGTTCGGTGCTGCGAAATCACAGAACACAAAGCACAGAGCACAGATGCGGAGAGCGATTCGTCATCATCGCGCCGTGCTCACCCGTGTTCGGTGCGCCGAACCCCGACCCCCGACCCCCGACACCAGAACCCTCGCCCCGGCTACCCCCTACACCCCACTCCCTCCCCCCCTGCTCCTCCTCGACACCTACAACCTCCTCCACCAATGGCGCGGCGTCCCCCGGCACGACGCGCCCGGTGCCGACCTCCGCGCTCTCGCCGCGCTCATCCACCGCAGCGGCGTCGCCGAGGGGTCGCGTGTCCGCATGGTGTGTGACGGCGTCGCGCCCGGCGACGGCGGCGTTCATCTGCCCGGCGTCGAGGTGGTCTACGCCGGGGGCGGGCACAGCGCCGACGATGTCATCATCGCCACGCTCGAACGCTCCTCCGCCCCTTCGCGCATCACCGTCGTGAGTTCCGACCGAGCCGTCGCGTCCGCGGCGAGGCGGCTCGGCGCAAAGCCGGTCGAGTCCGGCGCGTTCCTCTCCCGCCTCATCTCCGGCGCGGCCCGTGCCGGCATCGAACGCTTCCAACCCAAACCCCTTCCCGCACTCCCGCTTGGCGATGCGGAAGTCGGGTTCTGGCTCCGCGAGTTCGGTGAAACGGTGACGCACACCGAGCGCGAGGCCAAACCTCTCCCACCCGAACCGCGAGCGAAAGCGAGTCGTCATTCGCAGCCAACGACGCCGCATACCGCTTCGAACGCCCCACCGCTCCGAGCGCCAACCACAGCAGACCCGGCACCGGCAAGCCTCGAACTCGGCGTCCACGACGCGTGGCTGCTCGAAGCTCGCCGCATGTGGCCCGATCTCACACTCGACGATCTGCGCATGGAAAAATGGCTCGGCGGCGCCGCATCGGCCGGGCCTACCGCGACGAAACCGCCTCAAGCCAAGACGAGGCGACCATGACCACACCGACACAACGGGCCCAGAACTGGTGCCGGATGCTCCTCGCCGCGGCCGAGCCGGTGACCGCCGGGATCGACCTGTCCGCGCCCTTCGCGGACGACTTCGGGCACACCCGTGCTGTGGACGGTGCGCTGCTCGCGTGGTGCCGGTCGGGGGGCGATCCGCACGCCGCGAACGCGCTGCAGTTGCAGGAATCGCCGGTCAAAGCCGGCAACTCGGCGTTCCACGTGGAACATCAGCAAGCAGCGACCGCCGGCGCGCGCCCGGAAGCGGTCGATGCAGCGCTGTGGCGGGCGCTCGTCACCGGCGCACCTGCGGACACCAGTGACGGCTTGCTCACCGCCGCACGC
>CAYZFW010000651.1:0-1665 GCA_964477615.1 uncultured Phycisphaeraceae bacterium
CGAACGAGATGTCCGCTCTGCGCTCGGCCCTGCGACAAAAGAAGCAGCAGAGCCTCCAGAGCTCCGGCCTGCAGCAGGTCATCATGGGCAACACCAGCGTCGAAGAAGTGCTCCGCGTCACGGCGGAGCAGGCACCGGCGCAGGCGGCCCCAGCGCCCGCCGCGGCCGAGTGATATCAGCAACCATCGAAGCCATGCTCACGCGGACGTGAGCATGCCACCCGGAAGAAGCACGCGGACAGCCTCCCTCTTCCTCAAGACCCAAGATCCAAGACCCAAGACCCAAGACCCAAGTCCAGATCTTCCCATGACCCTCAACCTCGCCGTCATCGCGATCATCGTTCTCAGCGGCCTTCTCTGGGCCTCGCCGCAGAAGGGCCGCGGGCTGTTCAGCGCGCTGATCCACCTGGCGTGCGTGGTCGCGGCGGGCGGTCTGGCTTTCGCGCTGTGGGAGCCCTTGGTCTACAACTTCCTGCTCAACTCGGCGCCCAACTACGCGTGGTGCCTGGGCCTGGTCGCCCCCTTCGCCGTGTGCCTGCTCATCCTCCGCGTCATCACCGACGTCACCATCGGCAAGAACATGGACCTGGGCGACGCGGCAAACTTCGCCGGCGGCGCGATCTTCGGCGGCCTCGCCGGGCTGGTCACCGCCGGCATCGTCCTGCTGGGCGTGGCGCACCTCCGCGTCGGCAAGGAGTTCCTGGGCTTCTCCCCGCTGACCTATCAGGGCGGCAGCCTCGTGGGCGACAAGAAACTCTGGGTCCCCGCCGACCGCCTCGTCGTCGGCATGTACGAAGGCCTCAGCCTCCACGGCTTCGGCACGGACACCGCACTCGCCGAGCGTCAGCCCCGCGCCTGGGAGGCCGCCGCCATGATGCGCACGACGCTGCAAGGCGGCGGCGAGAAGCAGTCGGCCATCGGTCGCACCACCGTCGCCAAGAGCGACGTCACCATCAAGGGCCGCTACAGCGTCGGGCCCGCCGCCGCCGATGCGATGCTCACCGACTCGTTCGTCCTCGGCGACGACGGCAAGCCCAGCAAGGCGAAGTTCGTCTACGCCGACGGCACGTCGCCCTCGGGCGAGGTCTCCATCGAAGGCTTCGTCCTGGAGTTCGCCTCCGGCGCGGTCGAGAAGTCCGGCCAGTCGGTCATCGGACCCGGCCAGGTTCGGCTCATTTGCAGAATGCCCGACGGCACGGGCGTGGGGATCCACCCCGCCGCGATCGTCGCGCGGCCTGAGGCCGGCTCCGGCATGTACCGCTTCCGAATGGACGCCCCCGACATCCACATTTCCTCCGTCGGCGGCGGCTCCAGCGCCATCTTCGCCCCGGAGTTCGTCGTGCCCAAGGGTGCCACACCCACGGACCTCATCGTCAAGGGCACCCGTTACACCCTCGCCGGCACCAGCGCCGCCGTCTCGTACGCCAACACCAACGGGCGCGACGAGGCCATCAAGAACGGGTCGCTGTTCACAAAGGTCGGCCTGAACATCGGCGGCGGCGCCGGCAGGCCCGCCGGCAGTGGGGGGGCGGCGTCGTCTTCGGGATCGTCCGGTTCGACTTCAGGCTCCGGGGGCGGCTCCGGCGGCGGGGGGCAGGTCGTCAGCACCTCCGGCGGGCGCATCGACATGATCGTCGAGATCCCCCAGTTCCCCGACAACCTCACC
>CAYZFW010000652.1:0-1664 GCA_964477615.1 uncultured Phycisphaeraceae bacterium
GAGGCCTTTGCGCCCGGAACCCCCCACTGCTTCCGATCCGGCCCCGTAGGCATCCGGACCATGCACGTCTCAATCGCCGAGCACGATCTGGGCGCGGCGCAGGACGGCGGCGTGTGTGCGCTCTCGGCCTCACCCCACTTCAACCGCGCCGAAGCGCTGCGCCACGCGCTCGCGCTGCTCCAGATGGCCCGCACACCCGGCGCATGGGACCAGCAGGCCGCCGAAGCCGAGGCTTGGGGGCTTTTCGGCGTGGTGTTCACGCGGCCCACTCATCGCGCACACGCAAACGCCGCCGAACCACCGGCGTGGCTCCGCCGCGCGCTCGATCTACTCCACGCCACCACCGACCGGGGCGTGCCCATCGCCGAACTCGCCTCGGCGTGCACCGTTCACCGCGGCACGCTCATGCGCGCTTTCGCGCAGCACCTGGGCACCACCCCCGGCGCGTACCACCGCGCCCTCCGCACCGCCCACGCCGCGGGTGAACTGGCCCGCGGCCGCGCCCCCGCAGCGGCGGCATTGGACTGCGGGTTCGCCGATCAGCCGCACCTCACCCGCCTCTTCTCGCGCTCGCTGGGCCTGACACCCCGCGCCTTTGTCGGGGCCGTCGGCGCTTGCGCGACAGCGGGCCGTGTTCATCCGAGGGGTTAGAGCAGGACGGTTCACACGACAGAGCGGCGTCTGCGCCGCGCCGTCACGCCGACCGCACTCAGCGCCAGCAACCCCGCCGCCGCCCCCGGCGCGGGCACGGCGATCACCTCGAACGCCGAGTCCGTGTCGATAAACACCGTCCATGGCGTCACATTCCACTGCATTAGCGCGCTCGCCCCGTTGACGAACACGCCGTCCTGCCACATCCACGAATCGCCGCTGAGGTTGATCGGCGTGGCCGAGATCGCCAGGAAGTACTTCGTGCTCCCCTGCAGGACGATCGGGCTGGAGAGTGTGACCTCCTGACGGTACTCAATGGCCCCGGTATCGAATGCCACACGCCCGGTCGCGGTGGGCGAAGTGACGGCGGGCAGGAAGGTCTGCGAGCGCAGCAGCGTCGCGGGGACCGTCCCGTTCTGGCTCGCGCTGAAGAGTTCGACGGTGAACGCCGAGAAGTTCGAGAGCCCCCCGGTGAAGCGGAAATCACTCATCCCCCACCAGCGGATGCGGTCGATCGTGGCCGTCTCGGCGAGCGTGAAGTCGTCGGCGTGCTTGTAACTGCGGTTGTTCCGCGGAACCGTGCTCGAAAAGAACCCCCACCCCACCGGCGTGCCGGGGCCCTGTGAGTAGACCGTCTGGGCGGGTGCCGCCGTGGCGAGAGCGAGCGGCACAAATGCCGCCAGAACGAGGGGCTTCCGGGACGAACGCAGGGATGGTGAACGCATGAATGGAACTCCGGTGAAATGAATGCACGGCGTATCCGCGCTTCACTGAGAGTGCCACCACATGCGCCCGGCGTCTTGAACAGAAGTCGCGCAGCGTGATTCTCGATCTCGCCAACCCGTTCAGCAAGGCTGCCCGAAGCGCCCGAGGAACGTCGTCAGGTCCTGCGTGTTCACCGCGCCGTCGCCGTTGATGTCGCCGGGGCTGCCGGGGGTGACGGTCTGCCCGAAGCGTCCGAGGAAGAAGGTCAGGTCGGCGGTGTTCACCGCGCCGTCGTTGTTGAAGTCGCC
>CAYZFW010000653.1:0-899 GCA_964477615.1 uncultured Phycisphaeraceae bacterium
GGGGGGTGAAGTTTGGGCGGCCGCATAGGATCGTGCGATGAGTACATTTCCCGCCGGTGCTGATCGGGGTTGGGTCGTTGTCGGTGTGGACGGCTGCAAGGGCGGCTGGTGTGTGGCGAGTGCGACAATCACTTCGTCTTCGGTCAGTGGTGAGACGTGCGAGGTCTTTGAGAACTTCGAGGCGGTCATCGAGCGGTTCTCGGATTGCCGTGCGATGTGTGTGGATATTCCCATCGGGCTGCTCGACCGTGCGCAGCCCGGCGGGCGCGAGGTCGACAGTTGGGCGCGGCGTGAACTTGGATCCCGGAAAGCGAGCAGCGTCTTTTCGGCACCGATTCGGCCGGTTCTCAGTTCCAAGTCGTATGAGGAGGCGCTCGCGATCAGTCGGGGCAGTTCCGATGTGCGGCGCGGCTTGTCCAAACAGGCCCACGCGATCCTGCCGAAGATCACCGAGGTTGATCGACTGTTGACCCCGGCGCTGCAGGCGAAGGTGGTGGAAGTCCACCCGGAGGTATGCTTCAGTTGGATGAAGGCCGGTGTCAACGTGGAGAAGAAGCGGTCGGCCGAAGGTCATTCCGCTCGGCTCGCGGCGCTGCGCGAGGCGGGCTTCGGCTTTGTCGATGCAGCGATCCAGCGATTGGCCCGCTGCGCCGGTGTCGGGAAGGACGACATCGTTGATGCTCACGCGGCTCTCTGGACGGCGAGGCGCTTTGCGCTCGCCCAAGCCGAGAGATTCCCACGGAATCCTCCGTTGGATTCCAAAGGATTGCGGATGGAGATGTGGGTCTAGAGCCGAGCCCAGGCCTCACACGTTAAACAGGAAGTGGCACACGTCCGCGTCCTGCATGACGTAGTTCTTGCCCTCGATGCGCATGCGGCCCTTTTCCTTGATGGCCTTT
>CAYZFW010000653.1:909-1664 GCA_964477615.1 uncultured Phycisphaeraceae bacterium
GATTTGAGTTCGACCAGGTCGTCCACGCTGTAGATCTCGGCGCGGATGAAGCCGCGTTCGAAGTCGGTGTGGATGACGCCGGCGGCCTGCGGGGCGGTGGAGCCGACAGGGACGGGCCAGGCGCGGACTTCCTTTTCGCCGGCGGTGTAGAAGGATTGGAGGCCCAGCAGCGAGTACGCCGCGCGGGCGACGCTGGCGAGGGCGGGCTCTTTCAGGCCCAGGCTTTCGAGCATCTCCTGCTTGTCGTTGCCTTCGAGGTCGGCGAGTTCGGCCTCGATCTTGGCGCAGACGGGGACCATCTGCATGCCTTCCTGCTTGGCGCGTTCGCGGACGCGGGTGGCGTGCTTGCCGGTGCCGTGGATGTCGTCCTCGTCGACGTTGGCAATGTAGAGGACTTTCTTGGCGCTGAGGATGCCGAGGGACTTGAAGGCCTTGCGCTTCTCGTGGTCGTCGAACTCGTGCGACTCGGCCAGCGCGCGGGCGGGCTTGCCCTCGCTCAGAACAGGGAGGAGGGTCTTAAGAACCTCGTAGCGTGCGACGCTCTCGGCGTCGCGGGCCTTGGCAGCGCGCTCCGCTTTGCCGATGGCCCCTTCGACGGTCTGGAGGTCGGCGAGGATGAGCTCGGTCTCGATGACCTCGATATCGCGGATGGGATCGACGCCGCCGGAGACGTGGGTGATCTCTTCGCCGCCTGGGGCTTTCTCGAAGCAGCGGACGACGTGGCAGATGGCGTCGACCTCGCGGATGTGCGAAAG
>CAYZFW010000654.1:0-1662 GCA_964477615.1 uncultured Phycisphaeraceae bacterium
GGGTCGCTGCCGCGCACGCTTTTGATCATCGCGCTGATGGTGTCGAAGTGCTCGTCCCCGTCGGCGGCGTACACCAGCGCCTTGTGCTGGATCGACTGCTCCGCCGCGGCGAGGTCGATGAAGAGCTCTCCAGGTGGCACCGGCTTCCAGCCGGTGTGGACGCTGGCGTGTTTGGGATCATGGTCAGCCGAAGAGGTGGGCGACTGTGCCCTCACCGGCTGGAAGCCGGTGCCACCTGTTGCACTCAGCACCGCCACTTCCAGCGCCGTGAGCGCCCGCCGCGCATCGCCGTCGCTGAGCTTTGCCCAGTGGGCGATCGCCTCGTCCGTGACCGTCAGCGGCATGCCGCCGTAGCCGCGGGCCTTGTCCGCGATCGCCCGGCGGACCACCGACGCCACGTCCTCCTCGCTCAGCGGCTCCAGCCGGAACACCGTGCTGCGGCTGACAAGCGCCGAGTTCACGGCGAACATCGGGTTCTCCGTCGTCGCCCCGATCAGCGTCACCCGCCCGCGCTCCACGTCCTCCAGCAGCACGTCCTGCTGCGACTTGCTGAAGCGGTGAATCTCATCGAGGAACAGAATGGTCCGGTCGCGCCCGGCAGAGTTCTCCAGCCGCCGCGCCGCGTCGTCGATGATCTCCCGGATCCGTTTCACACTCACATTCGCGGCGTTCTCACGCACAAAGTGCCGCTTCAAGTGAGCCGCGATCACCTCGGCCAGCGTCGTCTTCCCCGTGCCGGGGGGCCCGTGCAGGATGATCGACGTCAGCGTCCCCGCCTCCAGCATTCGTCGAAGCAGCGGCCGACTCCCCGCCTCCGTGCCTCCGTGCCTCTGTGCCTCCGTGCCTTCCCCAAGGATGTGCCTCTGCCCGGCGATCTCATCGAGCGTCCGCGGGCGCATCCGCACCGCCAGCGGCTCGACCGCCTTCAACGCCGAGGCACGCTGGCCGGACCACAGGTCGTTCATCGACGGATCGTAGGGTTCACCGACGCCCAGCCGATCGTTGACCATCAGGGAGCGATCCGCGCCGGAACCCCGATCACCACCGCCCCATCCGCGACATCCCGAACCACCACGGCCCCCGCGCCCACCACGCACCCCGCACCGATCTTCACCCCCGGGATCACCCGCGCCCCCGCGCCGACGAGCGTTCCTTCGCCAACCCGCACGTTCCCGCAGAGCACCACGCCCGGCGCCACGTGGGCGTTCCGCCCGATCACGCACTCGTGCTCGATGATCGCCCCGGTGTTGATGATCGCATGGTCGCCGACGGTCGCGCGGATGTTCACGACGCACCGTGCCCCGAGGTACACGCCGGCGCCGATCTCCGCCCGGCGTGAGATCGTCGCCGAGGGATGGCGCACGCGGGCCCATGTGACCCCTTCGAGGTGCTTCAGCAGCCCATCCCGCGCGCCGAGGTCGCCGACGCACAGCATCGCCGGCGTGCCCGAAGCCCGCAGCGCGTCAGCCGCCTCGCGCACCGTCCCAAGTCGCGCAACCAGCGAGGCCAGCGGCGCTTCGGCGCGATCGTCATAGAACCCACAGGGCGACCACCCCGAATCAAACGCGGCCTCTGCCACCACTAGCGCGTGCCCGCCCCCGCCGATGAGATGGAGAGTTGTTGCGGGGGTGGGAGACATTCGTGGTCGGTGTGTGTGTCGGG
>CAYZFW010000655.1:0-1661 GCA_964477615.1 uncultured Phycisphaeraceae bacterium
GGCGGCGATGGAGAGCTTGCCGCGCGACTGGAAGAGGTTCACGCGGAAGCGGTTGCCCTTGTCGTAGTCGTAGGCAAAGTCGACCGAGCCGAACTTGTGCAGGTCGGCGAACTGTTCCTCGGTGAGGATGTGCTTGGCGATGGAGATGAACTCCTCAAAGCTCACCGGCTCGGTGTCGAGGCTCTTGAGGCTGCCGCGCAGCCGCACCTTGGGCGAGTAGCCGCTCTTGATGATCAGGTCCGACGCCTCGAACTTGATGCACGCCTGCAGGAACTTGCCGAAGCGTGTCTCGTGCGGGTCGTGCTTGCGGTCGGGGTCGAGCGTGGTGTGCCCGGCCTGGGCCGAGGTGGAGACGCCGACGGATTCGTTGAGGATGTTCATGGGAGAGTGGAGGGAAGGATTGAGGAGATGGGGGAGTAGGAGCTGAAAGCGAAAAGTGAAAAACGAAAAGTGAAAATCAGAGGGGGCGCGATCGGGTGGTTCTTGTCTGACTCATGCCTTGATGCCTCGATGCCTTGGTGCCTTCCCCGGGCCTTCCTCTACGGCTTGGTACTGACCACCTTCGCCACCCACAACTGGCTCGACGGCTTCGCCTCGCCCTCGAGCTTCGGCCCGCGTTGGCTGGTCCACATCATCCACTCGCCCTCGGGCGAGAACACCGGCAGGCCGTCGAAGCCGCTGGCATGCGTGACGCGCCTCTTCGCCAGCAGTTCCGGCTTCTTGAACGAGTTGGCCACCCGAGGCACCTCCACCGCAAAGACCTCGTAGTTGTCGTGCCCCACTTCGCTCGTGGCGTAGATCAGATACTCACCCGACGGGTGGAAAAACGGGGCCCAGTTCACGTGCGCGTTCTGGGTGACGGGGTACTCGGCCTTGACGCCGTTGATCTTGCCGGACTCGTCGCGGTCGAGCTTGATGACATAGACCTGCAGGAGGTCGTCCCCCTTGCGGTCGGCGCGCATGCAGATCATGGTGCCGTCTTGTGAGAAAAACGGGCCGCCGTTGTAGCCCTCGGGGGCGGTGAGCTGGCTGGAGGTGTTGGTGGTGGTGTCGAAAAGATCGAGGCCGATCTTCGGCCGCTGCGTGGTCTCGTCCATGCCCTTCTGACTGGCGTACACGATGTACCGGCCCTGCGGGTCATACGCGCACTCGGCGTCGTACGCAGGCCCGCTGATAAGGCGGGCCGGCTCGCTGGGTCTGCCGGTGATCATCGAGCCTCCGGTGGGCGAGCGCCCGATCCGCGAGGTGGCGATGGCGGGGATGGTCACCTTCACCACGTCCATCTCGGCGGGGAAGGCCCAGCGGTACGAGCGTGTGCCGCGTTGATAGCCGGGGGCCTCGGCACCCGAGGGCTTGGTCATCGTCGAGCCGAAGATCACCTCCCACGGCTTGATGGGGTTGAAGAACCCGCACGTGTTCGCCGAGCCTTCGGGGCTGACACGGATGGGTTCCTC
Source organism: uncultured Phycisphaeraceae bacterium (assembly GCA_964477615.1). GTDB lineage: Bacteria > Planctomycetota > Phycisphaerae > Phycisphaerales > UBA1924 > JAFLCM01. The sequence continues at coordinate 1,455 of CAYZFW010000655.1, forward strand.
GATGCCAACGACACTTCGCTTGTCGTCAAACTTCAACTTCGCGACGTACATCGAGTAGACGTCGGAAGGGGTCTCGCCCGCGGCGGGCCGGGGCACGGCCTGAAAGATGATCCACGAGCCGGTGCCGTTGAAGTACGCCTCCCCGGCCTTGACGAACTTCTCGGGGGTCGTGAGTTGGACGTGGTTGGAGAGGATCGCGGCCTCTTC
>CAYZFW010000656.1:0-1661 GCA_964477615.1 uncultured Phycisphaeraceae bacterium
GATCGTGTTCATTGGCGAATCTCCCGGCGGTGGTCGCTGTCCTGGGCGTCGTTCGCTCCGCCCGCCAGCATCTCCTTCAGTTTCCGCAGGGCTCGGTGGTGGCGGGCGAGGACGGTTCCCAGGGGTTGCTCGAGCAGGTCGGCGATGTGCTTGAAACCCATGCCCGCGTGATGTCTCAGTTCTACAACTTCTCGGTCCGATTCCGGCAGGTCGTTCATCGCTTCTCGGAGACCCGCGAGCATCCGGTCGTCCGGCGCTTCACGCTGGCCCGCGCCTGGCAGCGATTGTTCCAACGATTCCGGGGCGGCGGCGATGGGTCGGTGCTTGGCCCGTCTGGCCTCGTCGCGGACGCGGTTCATCGTGATGCGGAACAGCCACGATTCGAATCGGCCCCGCTCGCCGTAGGCACCGGTGCTGAGTTTGGAGGCGACGGTGGCGAAGACCGACTGGGTGATCTCCTCGGCGATGTGCTCGTTCCGGACTCGGGACTGGACCATCGCGAACACCCGGCGTGCGTAGAGGCCGATGAGGCGCTTCCATGCCGCTTCGTCCCCTTGGCCCGCGGCACCGAGGAGGGCCTGGAGGTCATCCGCCGCGGAGGCGGCTGAGGGAGAGGAGGCGGGTGGTGTGCCGGCACGGTCCATGGCGTTGCTCTGCGACACGCCGGCCTTCGGCCCCACGCCGGAGGACGGAGGCCCGATTGGTTGCCGAGCCTGGGTCGCCGCCATGCATCGGGCTGAACGGGGGAGGAGACCGAATATTGCCCGAAGTGGTCGAGTGGTCGAGTGGTCAAGTGCATGGTTATCGCGGCCAGCACTTGACCATTCGGCCACTTCTCCCGCCGCCCCGCCCCCCGCCTTGCCTCCCACCCCGAACCCCGCTATCGTGCGGGTGTCGGGCATCTAGCTCAATTGGTAGAGCACCGCATTGAAAATGCGGGTGTTCCCGGTTCAAGTCCGGGGATGCCCATTCTGGCTTTGTTCGGGGTGTTTTTGGGGGTTCTTTCATCCAAGCCGATTTTCAACTGGGGCGACCGGCCCCGGTACGATCTTGCATCAACCGCTGCCCGGCCGTGTCCGGCGTTTCGGACGGTCTCGGGCGGCATGACCTTCAAGGGTTTTCACACAATGACCGCTTCCACGATTCGCAAGCCCGCGGGCCTGATGGCGCTGGTTCTGTCGCTGGTTGGCGCCTCGGCGTTTGCCCAGGATGCCGCGAAGCCCGCCGAGGCCCCGGCCCCCGCGGCCGCTCCGGCCCCCGCCGGCGAGAAGATCATCAACGTCAAGATGTCGACGACCTTCGGCGACATGGTGATCGAGCTCAACAACGAGAAGGCCCCCATCACCGTCACGAACTTCCTGAAGTACGCCGACGCGGGCTTCTACAACGGCACGCTGTTCCACCGCGTCATCCCCAACTTCATGATCCAGGGAGGCGGCTACGGCGCGGGCCTCATCGAGAAGCCCACCGAGGCCCCCATCCACAACGAGTGGGGCAACGGGCTCAAGAACGAAAAGTACGCCATCGCCATGGCCCGCAAGATGGACCCGCACTCGGCCACGGCCCAGTTCTTCATCAACACCGTGGACAACCCGCGTCTGGATGCGTCGACCCCGGAAGAGGCCCAGATGCTCGGCGGCGCCGGCTACTACCGCGGCTCC
>CAYZFW010000657.1:0-1654 GCA_964477615.1 uncultured Phycisphaeraceae bacterium
TATCCAGGACGTCGGCGAGCTTGATGAGTCTGGCCCGCCAATCGGCCCGCGCCAGACCCTCGTCGTACGCCCGCTCACGCTCCGGCTCGGGGAGCCGCTTGTCCTTCGACAGCGAAGCGACCATGGAGGCCACGCCCACGCCGAACGCTTCGCACAGGTCGTCGTAGTCGGTGCGGGTGTCCTCGAGGGTGTCGTGCAGCACCGCCGCGGCGAGGCACTCGGCGTCGGCACAGCCGAACACGTCACGCACGATCATCGCCACCCGGAACGGGTGCGCGATGTACGGCGTGCGGCAATCCTTCCGAAGGTGCCCATCGTGCGCCCGTGCCGCGAACGAGCACGCCCGCTGGAACAACCCAGCCCCCCTGCCACAATCCAACCCCGTGCGACCTGCCGGACCCGTGCCACCGAAGTCGGTGTCCACACCGACTTCGGTGCTCCTGCTGCCCACACGCAACGACTCAACCGCCGCCTTCAGCGCTTCGCGCACCCGCGCATGCTCGGGGTTTGACACATCAAAGCGGTGCTGCGGCGCATTCCACACCTCCGGCGGGTACATCCACACCGCCTTGGTTCGGAACTCCGCCGGCTCGGACTCGAAGCGGGGGATCACGTGCGCGTGCAGCGCCGGCTCGAGGTTGCCGAGGATCTCGTAGTTGACCCGGCGCGGCGGCTTCACCGAAGCGCGAGTCACCGCGTCGCCGAGCATCGCCATCTCGCTCAGATACACCGCACGATCACCCGCCGAGAGATCGTTCAAAGTCCCCACCACCGGGTCGGGCAGCAGCAGGCAGTAGCCCGGCAGCAGTTGCGATTCCCCCATCACCGCCCACCCGCTCCGCAGCCGCGCGATCACCCGCGCCCCTCCCGCCCGCGCCTCTTCCACATGACGATGGATCGTCGTGCTCATCGCGGACCATCCTAAGGCGAACGTGGAATGTCACATGCCACGAGCTTCCGACTTCCGAGTCAGATGCCCGTGCTCGGGCCCCTCATGCCCCGCTCAGCATCATGATCCGCCCACCCTCCGCCGGGGTGGACCACACCCGCAGCCCCTCGTGCTCGAACGCCGCGACCGCCCCGGCCGACTGCGGACGCAGCGGGTCGGCGATCAGCCCCGCGCACCCCAGTCGCCGAACCAGCCGCGCCACCGGCCCCACGCCGTCCGCGGCGTACAGCACGTCAGATGCGATCAGCAGGTCCACCGAATCGATCCACACGCTCGGCGGCTCATCGTTCCAATCAAAACGCAAGCACGCCGCGTCCACCGCGTTCAGCCGCACGTTCCGTGCCGCGGCCTCCACGGCGTCCGCATTGAAATCCGTCATCGTGACGCTGGCCCCGCGCCGTGCGGCCGCGATGCCGCACAGGCCCAGGCCGCAGCCGATCTCCAGCACGCGCAGGCCCGGCCCAATCAGGCTGGAACTCGCGAGGTGGCGGGCGAGCATCTCCGCCGATGGCCACAGGTGAGCCCAGTAGCCGGGGCTCGGTTGCGCCGCCGCCTGGCCCGCGCGGACGAGCGCATCGGGGTCGGGCGGCGATTCGATGAGAACCGTAAAGGGGCCGAGATCAACCTCGCGGCGTACGGAGGTGCCGCTCACCGCGGAGGCGCGGAGAGCGCGGAGCGAAGAAGTGTCATCCAATTCAGCCCTCC
>CAYZFW010000658.1:0-1649 GCA_964477615.1 uncultured Phycisphaeraceae bacterium
GGGGTCGAGGTCGGCTCGGGGGAGCCAGAGTGGGTCGGCGGGACACTTGCTGAAGGTGCCGAGGACATCGACGAGGTCGGCGGTGTTGACGCTGCCGTCGGCGTTGACGTCGCCTTCGCAGGTTGGGGTGACGATGATCTCGGTGATCTGGGTGGAATAGATGTCGGTGGCGGAGACGAACTCCTGGATGGTCCAGAAGCGGCGCGGGTCCTGAGGATCGAGCGTGGTGGCGCTGTAGTCGCCCCAGCGGTTGCGGTTGCTGGCGTCGAGTCGGACGAAGTCGGAGACGCCGGCGCGGAGGAGGGTGGGCGCGTTGAACTGGGTGCTGACGCCGTCGAATCGTCCGACGCTGGCGAAGGCGCTGTTGAATCGGGTTTCGTCGTTCGACGAGGAGTAGCCGATGACGACATCGCCCGAAAGGTTGGCGGCGATGGAGGGGAAGATGAAGTCGGTGGTGCCGGTGGTATCGGCGATCTGGCCGGTTTCGAGGAGGGCGCCGGTGGCGGTGCTGAGGCGGAACCATTGCACGGCGGCGTTGGTCGGGCCGAAGGTTGAGGCGACGCTGATGCAGCGGACGGCCCAGATGGTGGGACCGATCTGGACGACGCTGCCGGTGAAGCGGTTGTCGACGGTGGCGAAGTTCTGGCGCGGGCCGGGCTGGTCGGCCAGGGGCGGGGAGTTGCCGACGGGGACGGGGATGGTGGGGATGGAGTAATCGGGGACGACGGCACCTGCGGGGCCGTTGAGCAGCGTGCGCTTCAGGCTGGTGTTGCTGAAGGACGAGTACATCGGCCGAACCGCGGCGCCGTCGACGCTGGTGACGGGTTGCACGGCGAAGCCGGTGGTGCCGGAGGAAACGCTCTCGAAGAGTTGCAGACCGGTGGTGTTCCCGGCGAGGAGGCTGGCTTTGGGGACGATCCCGTAGTTGATGACGAAGGGACCGCCGGAGATGCCGAACATGTTGGCGGAGAAGATGAGGCTGTCGGCGCTGATGCCCAGGGTGGGGAAGTCGGCCCACTGCACGTCGTCGGTGTCGGAATCGATCTTGAAGCCTGTCCAGCCCTGCGTCGGATCGGCGGTGTTCGAGACGGCGACGAGGAACGAGTTGGCGGCGCGGGGGGCGTCGACGGCGAGGCCGAACCAGCGGCCCGAGGGCTTGTCATAGACGACGCGGGGATCGAACGAGAACGAGCCGGAGATGGTGAGGCCGGCGTTGATGAAAAACTGGTCGAGGGTAGAGGTCTGGACGCGGACGCCGTCGCTCTTGCGGTAGACGCTGTAGCGGCTGTTGATGAGTTCGACGAAGTGGTTCGGGCCGACGGCACCCATGGTGTCGGGGGGGTTGAGCGTGGTGTCGGTGAGATAAGTGCTGCCCTGGAAGTTCTTGCCGACGACGAACGACGGCGGGGCGGCGAGGGTGGCTGCGGTGAGGGCCGTCACCGCGCCGACGCTGAGAAACGAACGCACCGCGCTTGCCTTGAACATTCCTCATCTCCTCCACGAAGCGGCTAACCCCGCGTCGAAGCGTCGCGGGCGTGGCACGAGACTAACGGGAACACGCGGCGGGTCCAAGCGGGATGTCGGGAATCCGGGCGGGAAGTGGCCGCCCACCTTCGGGACGGCTGGGCGGATGCGTGATAACTTCGTGG
>CAYZFW010000659.1:0-1645 GCA_964477615.1 uncultured Phycisphaeraceae bacterium
CGTCTTAGAATTGCAAAGCACAGAGCACAGAGCACAGAGCACAGAGCACAGAGCACAGAGCACAGAGTCTGATCTCTCAAAGCGAAAACGAAAAGTGAAAAGCGACAAAGCGGATTGTGCAGGCGAACCCTGAACCCCGATACCCGAACCCTTCATCGTCAGGTCCTACACCCTTTCCCTTCGACCCTCTCACGCATTTCTCCGCGTTCTCCGCGTCTCCGCGGTGAATGCTCTTGAAAGGAACCCCCATGTTTGTCCGCAGCATTGTGATTCCGGCGCTGGCTGTCGCGGGTGTGTGTCTCGCGGCGTACACGGTGATGAAGCAGAACAAGCCGGTGGTGCCGGCGCAGCCGGTGGCGCAGCCGGCGAGCCCGCCTTACGCGGACCGCGTGGCGGGGGCGGGGCTGGTCGAGGCGAGTTCGCAGAACATCGCCATCGGCACGCAGATCAGCGGCGTGGTGTCGAAGGTGTACGTGAAGGCGGGCGACCGTGTGGAGGCGGGAGCGCCGCTGTTCACGATCGATGAGCGTCAGACGCGGGCGGAGCTGGCGGTGCGCGAGGCGGCGCTGCGCTCGGCGGAGCAGAGCCTGGCAAAGCTGCGGGCGCAGCCGCGGGCGGAGGAGGTGCCGCCTGCCGAGGCGAAGGTGGTGGAGATGAAGTCGATGGTGGCGGACATGGAGGAGCAGCTGCGGATCATGGAGGCGATCGAGGACCCGCGTGCGGTGAGCCGCGATGATCTGAGCCGGCGGCGGTTCGCGGTGCCGATCATGCGGGCGCGGCTGGTGGAGGCCGAGGCGAATCTCTCGCTGCTGAAGTCGGGGGCGTGGGCGCCGGACGTGGCGATTGCGCAGGCGGCGATCGATTCGGCGTCGGCGCAGGTGGCGCAGGTGAAGACGGAACTCGAGCGGCTCACGGTGCGGGCGCCGATGGCGGGGACGGTGACGCAGTGCAACGTGCGGCCGGGGGAGTTTGCGCAGTCCGGGGGGGCGGGGGCGCTGGCGACGCCGCTGATTCTCTTCGGGAACTGCGACGTGCTGCACGTGCGGGTGGACATTGACGAGAACGACGCGTGGCGGCTGAAGACGGACTCGCCGGCGACGGCGTATGTGCGGGGAAACGCGGAGATCTCGACCAAGCTGACCTTCGTGCGCGTCGAGCCATATGTGGTGCCCAAGCGGAGCCTGACCGGCGAGAGCACCGAGCGTGTGGACACGCGGGTGCTGCAGGTGCTGTACGCGTTCGACCCCAAGGGGCTGCCGGTGTATGTGGGGCAGCAGATGGACGTGTACATCGACGCACCGCGCGGGGGCGGGGGCGGGGATGAGGCGGCGCGGAAAGAGGGGGCGAGCGCGGGCTAACCTCATGTGCGGCGACGCCTCGGTTTAGTTGTTGGTGCATTGGTTGATCCCTCTGGTTTCTCTTTCTCGTTCCCTGTTTCTCTCTTTCACTCTCTCGAAGGCCCTCCCGTGAATCCACGATTGCTCTTGTCGGTCCCTGTTCTGCTCACGCTCGCCGGTTGCACGGTCGGGCCGGACTATGTGCCGCCGGTGACGGTGGCGCCGGAGAAGTGGTCGCAGCCGGACTCGGCCGCGGTGGCTCCGGCATCGGCGGCGGTGAGCGCGTGGTGGACGACGTTCAATGACCC
>CAYZFW010000660.1:0-1643 GCA_964477615.1 uncultured Phycisphaeraceae bacterium
GTCTTCCCCGCCGATCCGAAAGGTGCCGCGGGGCGCGACGCCTCGGGCAAGGTGCTCAACGCGCTCGCCAAGAACGTCCCCTGGCTCATCGGCGGCAGCGCCGACCTCGCCCCCAGCACCAAGACCCGCCTCACCTTCGACGGTGCCGGCGACTTCGGCCACCCCGACGCCGAGGTCGATCCGCACGCGCCGAAGGGCACCCACGTTTCCTTCGCCGGGCGCAACTTCCACTTCGGCGTCCGCGAACTCGCCATGGGCAGCGTGCTCAACGGCATGGCCCTCTCAAAGGTCCGCCCCTACGGCTCCGGCTTCATGGTCTTCTCCGATTTCTCGCGCCCCGCCATCCGCCTCAGCGCGATCATGGAAATCCCGGTGATCTACATCTTCACCCACGATTCCATCGGCGTCGGTGAAGACGGCCCCACCCACCAACCCATCGAGCATCTTGCCGCCCTCCGCGCCATCCCCGGCCTCATCACCCTCCGCCCCGGCGATGCCAACGAAGTCGCCGAAGCCTGGCGCGTCATCATGCAGCTCCGCCACGAGCCGGTGTGCCTGGTGCTCTCACGCCAGGCGATGCCCACCCTCGACCGCACGAAGTACGCCGCGGCGGGCGGCCTCAAGAGCGGCGCCTACGTTCTTGCCTGCAACGCCCCCGACGGCAAGCCCGACGTCATCCTCATGGCCACCGGCAGCGAGGTCGGTATGACCGTCGAGGCCTACGAGAAACTCAAGGGCGAGGGCGTGAAGGCCCGCGTCGTGAGCATGCCCAGCTGGGAACTCTTCGAGCACCAGGACCAGGCTTACCGCGACAAGGTCCTCCCACCCACAACCGCCGCCCGCGTGGCGGTCGAACAGGCCGGCTCCTTCGGCTGGGAACGCTATGTGGGCCTCAAGGGCGAGGTCGTCGGGATGAAGTCGTTCGGTGCCTCGGCGCCGCTGAAGGAACTCCAGAAGAAGTTCGGCTTCAACGCCGACAACATCGCTGCGGCGGCGAAACGGGTGATTGGGAAGTAAGGCGCGGCTGCCGTTCGCTCCGCGTCATGTCGCGCCGAAGCTCGGCGCGCGTCATTCGCGCGCAGGACCAGCCTCGCGCAACAACTTTGCACCGGCTTAGACGCCCCCCGGAGCACCGCCAAGCGGCTTCATCAGCGGGAACAGCAGCACATCCCGGATCGACTGCTGGTTGAGCATGAGCATCATGAGGCGGTCGATGCCCACGCCGTAGCCGCCGGCGGGGGGCATGCCGACTTTCAGTGCGTAGACGAAGTCTTCGTCGAAGGTTCGGAAGGTGTTCTCCTCGGCGTCGATCCCCGCGAGCTGCTCGCGGAACTTCGCTTCCTGGATGTCGGGATCGTTGAGCTCCGTGTAGGCGTTGCCGAGCTCCATGCCGCCGATGAAGAGTTCGAACCGCTCGGCGATCTCCGGGCGGCCTTGCTTAGAGCGTGTCAAGGGGCAGAGCACCGCCGGGTAGTCGATGAGGAACGTGGGGCGCGAAGGGTCGATGGCGTGCTCGGCCTCGTCGAAGAGCTCGTTGACGAGCAGGATGTCCGCGACACCCTCGGTCTTGAGTCCGCGCTTCTTCGCTTCGGCGCGGACGCGGGCGGCGTCGTGCATCGAGAAGCCCAGGCCCTTCTCGAACA
>CAYZFW010000661.1:0-1631 GCA_964477615.1 uncultured Phycisphaeraceae bacterium
CCGCCCGTCGTGGCTCGACGTGAGTCGATGGTCGCCCGCATGCTCCGCGTGCCGGTCATCGGCGTCTACCACACCGACTTCCCCGCGTACATCGACCGGCTCTTCGACGACTTCACGTTCACCAGCGCCTGCGAGTGGGCGATGCGGTTGTTCTACGGCGGCTTCCGCACGATCTTCACCCGCTCGGCCGATTACGAAGCGTCGCTGGTCAACCTCGGCATCGACGCCGAGCGCATCGTGCGCCTGATGCCGGGTCTCGAGGTCTCGAAGTTCAACCCGACGTTCCACGACCCCGGGCTGTGGCGCAGGCTCGAGTCGGAGTCCCCGGCGTTCGCGGGCCTTTCCCGCGAGAGCGTGAAGGTGCTGTACGTCGGGCGGGTCAGCGTCGAGAAGAACACCGCGTGGCTGACCAGGGTGTGGAAGCGCGTCCACGAAAGGTGCGTCCGCGCCGGCACGCCCGCCGACCTTGTCGTCGTCGGCGACGGTCCCGGTCGCGCCGAGATGCAGCGCGAGCTCTACGCCATGCACGCCCACTTCCTCGGTTTCCGCCACGGGGAAGAACTCTCTCGCCTCTACGCGACCAGCCACCTCTTCGTGTTCCCATCCGTCACCGACACCCTCGGCCAGGTCGTCATGGAGTCTCAGGCCTCGGGACTGCCCGTCATCGTCACCGATCAGGGCGGACCCAAGGAAGTCGTGCGCGACGGCGTGACGGGCCACGTCCTCAGCGTTCGCGACGCGGGGTCCGAGGAGAAGTGGGTGAACGCCATCGCGGGCCTCATCGCCGACAACGACCGCCGGAGCGAGATGAGCCACGCCGCGGCGGAGTCGATGCGCGGTCACGACATCGCGCACTCCTTCGAGCACTTCTGGAGCCTGCACGAACAGGCCCGTGCGGAGCACATGGCACGGCTGGGCATCTCGATGCCGGCCCATCGCCCGCCAACGCCGCGAACTGCGGACGCCGGGATGCCCCGCAAGCCCAACAGCGAGAGCCCGCAGCGCGACGCCGCGATGCTGTTTGAAACACATTGACGATTCGTTGCCAAGCCGGTCGGCGGCACGGTGCCGGGGCGATTCCCAAGTACGCTCAGGTATGGCCACATTCAGCCTGAGCAAGTGGTACATGGACGCGACCGACCCCGCCAGCGGCGCGACCGTCATCTGCTACTGGGCGCGTCTGCACTACGGCCCGTTCTCTCTGTCGTATAGCAGCGTGCTGGACGCGATGGACACGGGCGGAGCGGTGCGCACGCAGACGAGCTGGAAACCCTCGGACCCGCCGAAGCTCGAAGGTGATCGGGTGGTGTGGTCAAACGCGGCGCTGCACGTGGACGCGAGCTGGCGGTTGCCCCCGAACGAGCTCGACCATTCCATTGACCGCACGCTGATCAGCAACGAGGACGGCGCGGTTCGCTGGCATGTGGTCTCCCCGCGTTGCGAGGGGAGTATCAAGGCCGGAGGTTCGCCGCTCGCGGGGGCGGGCTACGTCGAGCGGCTCGAGATGACCCTCCCGCCGTGGAAACTGCCGATCGACGAACTGCGCTGGGGCCGTGCGATACTTGCAAACGCCGAAGCGATCCGCACGATGGCATGGATCGACTGGCGCGGTCCCCACCCCCTGACGCTCG
>CAYZFW010000662.1:0-1627 GCA_964477615.1 uncultured Phycisphaeraceae bacterium
ATCGCCCCGTGATTGCCGGGGCGGTTTGCTTTTTAAAGAAGGCAAGAGGGACGAGGCAAGAGGCAAGAGTGGTGATCAGCCAAAATCGCCGCCGCCTGCGCTTCCGGCGTTGCGTTCAAGCAGCCACTTGATCTCGTCTCGACGGGTGAGCATGGCGATGACGCCGAAGACGGCGATGCCGACGGCGGTGTCGCGTGCAAGGGCGAGGGCGCGGTCGAGCCAGGTGGCGCTGTGGGCCAGGGGCCACACGAGCGATGAGGCGATCAGCACGCAGCCCATGATGATGGACGCGAGGAGGGTGAGGCTGATGGCGCGGGTGGTCTCGGCGTTGAAGAGGCGTTCGCTGGGCGGGGTGAAGCGGCGGGAGGCGAACCAGCCCAGCGCGATGCACTGGCCGGTGCTGGTGATCATGGTGGCCCACGCGAGCCCGGCCTCGGCGAGCGGCCAGATGAGCACGAGGTTGAGCGCGACGTTGCAGGCGATCGTGATCAGGCTGATCCGCATGGGGAGCCGGGTATCGCCCGCGGCGTAGAAGGCCTTGCTGAAGACGTGTGTGAGCGAGTAGGCCCACACCGCGAGGCTGAAGCCCATCAGCGTCCGGGCCACGCGGGCGACTTCGTCGGCCTTGCCGACTTCGCTGCTGAAGACCACCGAGCAGAGGTTGTGCCCGACGACGATGAGGCCGACGGTGGCGGGGAGGCCGATGAAGAGGCTGAGGCGCGTGCCGTGGCGGATGGTCTCGGCGAAGTACCTTGCGCGGGTGGGCTCGTCGGCCCAGGCGCGGGTGAGGGCGGGGAAGACGGCGGTGGCGACGGCGATGCCGAAGACGCCCAGGGGGAACTGGTACAGGCGCGAGGCGTAGCTGAGCACGGCGTTGCCGCTCTCATCGATGGGGAAGGGCGTGCCCCAGGGCAGATGCGTGCCAAACGTCACGGCGTAGCCGGCGATGAGGGAGTCGGCGAGCACGCTGAGCTGCATCGTGCCCGAGGAGATGGTGACGGGGATGAAGCGGCGCAGCATGGCGCGGAAGTTGTCGCGCACGTCGGCGGAGTGTTTCTTCCAGCAGACGGTGCCGCGGAGGGACCAGAGGCACCACGCGAGTTGGACGATGCCGGAGATGGTGACGCTGATGGCGACCGCGAGGGCGCTGGTCTCGAGCGGGGCCTGCAGGGTCCAGGCCCAGAGGGTGCTGGCGGCGATCATGAAGCCGTTGAGGAGGATGGGTGCGGCGGCGGGGGCGGCGAACTTGCCGTGGACCTGGAGCATCCCGCCGAGGATGGCGGTGGCGCAGATGAGCGGCATGTAGGGGAGCATGACCATCGTGAAGACGACGACGGCGTGCCCGGATTCGCCGGGTGCGATGGTGCGGAGGGCGAGCCAGAGGAGCGCTTCGCCGACGAGGACGATGGCGGTGGAGAAGGCGAGGAGCGCGGACATGGTGAGGCGCGCAAGGGCGTCGGCCTTGGCCTTGTCCTGCTTCAGGAGCGTGGTGTATTCGGGGATGAACGCGGCGGTGAGGGCACCTTCGCCGAAGAGCCGGCGGAAGACGTTCGGCACCAGGAAGGCGAGGTTGAAGGCGGACCAGACGCCCGAGGTGCCGAAGACCTTGAAGGCGATGGACTCGCGG
>CAYZFW010000663.1:0-1620 GCA_964477615.1 uncultured Phycisphaeraceae bacterium
TGAGTAGCGTGCGGTCATTCTTCCGTAGGCACGCGTCGAGCTTGCCGCAGGTGGTGGTCTTGCCCGACCCCTGCAGGCGGCACATCATTATGATGGTGGGGCCGGGCGAGGCACGGGGGATGCCGCGGAGGGAGGGGGCGAAGTTGGGGGAAAGGGCGGGTTGTGATCCCGGGATGACCCCCCCACCCGTGCCTGAATCGGCTCCGGGCAACGTCCTATAAGATAGGTTATGTAAAGCAGGGGGGCTTGGCTGGTTGGCAGGGGGCCTGAGGAGGGATGCGGCACCGCCGGGCGTGAGGCTTTCACGAGATGTCGGCTCGGAGAGCCGACGTACCTCGGAGGCGGCACCGGGGTCCATCAGTTCGATGAGCTTCCGGTGAACGATTCCGATCATCTGCTGCCCGGGTTCGAGCGACTTCAGCACCTGCTGGCCCATCGCGCTGGCGGTGACGTCGGCGCAGAACTGCTCGGCGATGTCCTTGTTCACGTCGGCGTCGAGAAGGGCGGTACGCACCTGCTGCATCGCGTCCTTGACGTTGGACTCGGAGATCTCGCCCTTGCCAGTGAGGGTGCGGAGGGCGGAACTGAAGCCTTCGGAGAGTCGTTCGAACATGGGGCGGAGTGTAGGGGGGGAATCCGGGGTGATCGGGGGGTTCACCGCCGAGGCGCGGAGGATGTGGAGTTGGGAGATTGTGCTTGGACTGGCTGGCTGATTTTGCTGAGTGGTGAGTGGGGGGGGTGTGAGTATGGGATTTCGGCTGCCTCACCCCCCCACTCGTCGGCGCTCTTGGTGCATTTGAGCACTGACTTGCCGAGGACGGCAAGTCGGTGGCACGACGGGCAGCACCTTTCGGGCTATTCGCCCGCGGGAGCGCCGCCCTTGCGGGGGTCGCTGGCGGCGTGCCATCCGCCGCCGGGGTTTCGCTGGATCATCTGCACGGCGGCACCCTCGAACATGGGTTTGATGTCGTGCCCGCGGGCCTGCATGGCGGCGACGAACTGGGGCGTGAGTTTGTCGCCTTCGGCGGCGAGCGCACCATCGCCCGCTTTCATGATCGCATCGGGATTGACGAATGCGGCAGGGCCGAACGAGCCGTTCATCGCGTGAGCGTAGGGCAGCCCGAAGGGCTCGACGCGGAGTTGCGAGGGCTTCCACTGGTGGTGGATGCGGGGCAGGTTGACCGCGCTCGCGCCGAGGCCGAAGTCCCGCGCGAACAGGAGCGACTGGGCCACGCCGGTGATGATGCGGGGACCGCCCGAGGCCCCCACCACCGTGTGGACCTTGCCGTGTTCATCCAGCACGATCGTCGGGGTCATGCTGCTGAGGGGAACCTTGCCGGGCTGCGGCAGGTTGCGGTCTGATTGCACGAGTCCGAAGGCGTTGGCCTGGCCTCTGCGGGTCTGGAAATCGTCCATCTGATTGTTGAGGAAGAAGCCGAACTCCTTCACGAGGATGCGCGAGCCGTAGGACAGATTGATGGTCTCGGTACACGCCACGGCGTTGCCCCACCGATCGACGACGCTGAGGTGCGAGGTGCCGTGGTCATCCGGGTGCGAGGCAGCAACCGAGAGGAGATCCTTCAGCGCCTCGGTGTTTGCGTAAGCGCTGTCATCAAGTGT
>CAYZFW010000664.1:0-1617 GCA_964477615.1 uncultured Phycisphaeraceae bacterium
TTCATCGGTCTTAACGACGCCGTCGGCGGCCCGGGCCGCGGGGTGATCCGCATCTCCAACATGTACACCGCGCCCACCTACACCTCGCTGGGCCTCTACCCCGGCGGGGACACCGACATCGACGGCCTCGGCGTCGGCGGCGGCTTCGCGTGGATGGTCAACGATGTCCCCGCCCAAGGCATCAACCGCTTCAACCTCACGACGAACTCCTACGGCCCGCTCCTTCCCAGCCCCTTCACGGGCACCAACGGCATCTTCTCCTCCGGTGCATGGGTGCCTGCGCCGTCGGTCGCCGCCGTGCTCGCCGGCGCCGGGCTTGTCGGGCTGCGTCGCCGCCGCGGGGTCTGAGTCTGACCCGTTTGTTGTCGAACCCCGCCCCGGCCTTATCCCAGGCCGGGGCTTTTCATTGTGGCGTCGCAGGTATCCCACGATTCGCGGTGCAAGTGACACGTGACGGGTCTGCGGCATCCAACGGGTCCGGGCGTGCGTCGCGGGCATTTGCTCTCTGTCAGGGGGTGGGGCACAATGGCGCATCAGAGAGCGGGCACGCCCGCCGTACCAGCCCCCCGACTCCTCTCGAATCAGTCTCCTCAAAGGACGCCACCATGACGACTGCTACCCCCGGAACCGCGGACATCGGACTCGTCGGCCTCGAAGTGATGGGCAAGAACCTCATCCTTAACATGGCCGACCATGGGTTCAAGGTGGCGGTGCATAACCGCTCGGCGTCGAAGGTGGGCCCGTTCCTCGCCGAGAACCCGCAGAGCGTGCTGGGGCCGGGCGGGGCCTTGATTGGCTTCACCGAGCCGGACGACGAGGGCGTTCGCCTCAAGAAGTTCGTTGACGCCATCAAGAAGCCCCGCAAGGTGATCCTGCTGGTGAAGGCCGGCGAGCCGACCGACGCGACCATTAACAAACTCGTGCCGCTGCTGGAGAAGGGCGACGTGATCATCGACGGTGGGAACGCGCTCTACACCGACACGCAGCGCCGCGAGAAAGCGCTGAACGAGAAGGGGCTGCTGTTTGTCGGCTCGGGGGTTTCGGGCGGCGAAGAGGGCGCGCGGTTCGGGCCGAGTTTGATGCCCGCGGGCAAGCCCGAGGCGTGGGCGACGCTGAAGCCCATTTGGGAAGCGATCGCCGCGAAGGTGGACGCGAACACCGGCAAGCCCATTCCGGGCGCGGCCCCCGGCAAGCCCGTCAAGGGCGGCGTGCCGTGTACCGCGTTCATCGGCTCGGACGGCGCCGGGCACTATGTGAAGATGGTGCACAACGGCATCGAGTACGGCGACATGCAGATGATCTGCGAGGCGTTTGCGTTGATGACCGGCGTGCTGGGTATGACGCCCGAAGAGTGCTCGCCCGTTTTTGCGAAGTGGAACACCGGCAAGCTCGATTCGTTCCTCATCGAGATCACGGCGGACATCTTGCAGCAAAAAGACCCGGTGACGGGCAAGCCGTTCGTTGACGTCGTGCTCGACACAGCGGGGCAAAAAGGCACTGGCAAGTGGACTAGCGTGAATGCCCTCGATATGGGCGTTCCGGCACCCACGGTGGCCGAGGCCGTGTTTGCGCGCACCATGAGCGCGGTGAAGGAAGAGCGCGTGGCCGCTGCGAAAT
>CAYZFW010000665.1:0-1615 GCA_964477615.1 uncultured Phycisphaeraceae bacterium
CGCCGCGTGACCGCGGCGTGTTGCCGGGCGTCTCGGTGTAGACGTTGGGCGCGTTGCCGGGGGAGCCGATGACGGCCCACTGGTGCTCGGGCGTCGGGGGCGAGAACACGCCGGCGCTGGCAGGCGGCGTCGGGACGGCGCAGCAAAGCACCGCGATGGCGGCCACGGAACGGGCGAGGGTCTTCATGAGGTGGCTCCTTGGTCTGTGCGCTCGGGAGATGCCGGATGATAGTCGGCGGGCGTGGCGCCACACCTACACTCCACTCCAAGAATCCTCGGACAACCGGTTTCGATCCATGCCCTCTTCCCCCCAATCCCCCCGCGACCACTACGAAGTCCTCGGCGTCCCGCGCTCGGCGGGCGAGGCCGAGATCAAGTCCGCCTACCGCAAACTCGCCCGCGAACTCCACCCCGACCGCAACAAGGCCCCCGATGCCGCGGCGAAGTTCAACGAGGTCCAGCAGGCGTACGACACCCTCTCGGACCCCGCCAAGAAGAAGGTCTACGACCAGTACGGGCACATGCCCCCGGGGGCGGGCATGGGAGCGGACTTCCGCGGCGGGCGCTCGCCGTGGGGCGATGGTGGGTTCGGCTCGGGTGGCGGCGGGGGCTTTGAGAGCGGCGACATCCACGACGTGTTCGAGACCATCTTCGGCGGGATGAACGCAGGTGCCGCCGGGGGTCCCGGTGGGATGGGCGGGGGGTTCGGGCGCGCCGGCACCGCATCGGGCAAGGCCCGCGCCGGAAAGGCCCGCGACGCCGAGAGCACCATTGAGGTGGATTTCACCACCGCGGCCCTGGGCGGGAAGCGATCCATCCGTGTGGGAGACCCTCCCGCCCCGGTGCGCGATATCGAGGTGACGATCCCCCGCGCCTTCGCCGACGGCGGGCGGCTGCGCGTCCGCGGCGCGGGGTTCCATTCCTCGCGCGGCGGCACGCCGGGCGACCTCATCCTCACCGTGCGCGTCGCCAAGCACCCGCTGTTCCGGCGCGATGGTCTGAATCTGGAACTGGACTTGCCGATCTCGATCGCCGAGGCGGCATTGGGAGCGCGTGTGAATGTCCCGACACTCACAGGGAGCGTCGAGTTGTCGATCCCCGCGGGCACGAGCAGCGGCCAGCGTCTGCGGCTCAAGGGGTTGGGGCTCAAGGACGACGCCGGGAGCGTGGGCGACCTGTTCGCCGTGGCGAAGGTGATCGCCCCCAAGTCGCTCGAACCCGACGAGCGGGCGGCACTTGAGAAGATGGGCAAGCGCCTGCCGAGCGTGCGGGAGGGGCCACTGTGGGGCTGAGAGCGGCGAAATGGCCCAAATGAACCCGTGGCCGCTTTTCTCGGACGAGGTTTCTTGGATTATTCACACGGATTCCTGCCCAATACGCTCGCATTGATCGCATGATCCGCTATCTTCCCCCCTCCCTTGCACAGGGGAAACGTGGGACGGAGTCAGACCCTTCCCTTCCATCCGAGAGCATTTGACCACGCGGCGGTGTCGTGCCGCGCGCGTGGCGTGAGAGAGAGAACGAGATGACCGAAGGACACCAGTTTGGCGCGGTCGGCGTTATGGCCGCCGCGCTGGGTGCGGCCCTGATGCTGACGCCCGCGAGCGCCGCCCGC